>JABIQT010000134.1 GCA_018667995.1 Candidatus Latescibacterota bacterium | reverse complement strand
TAGACACCACCAAACTTCCCCCGATACCAAGGATCACCGCGCCCACTATCATGAGAATCCAGGCCCAGCGATATAACTGACCGAAGAATAGGTCCGGCACAATTTCAGGTGTCTTAGGGCTGACGCTCATCGTGATGCTAATCTTTCTCGTGTTGCGCGTCCAAGCGACTGCTTGCACGGCGTATTATTCTAAACATCTCGGTAAAGCCGGCTGCGAGCCCAACGCCTAAACCTCCTACCATCCCCCATGGAGACAGATGAGGCCAATATTCATCCACTCGATTTCCTAGGTAATACCCGATTAGCGTGGCGATTACCAGTGTCAGACCAATGACACTTAGCTCGCCTATCTCGCGAATGGGTTCCACGTCCTGCTTCATGTGTTAACCTGGCTCAAGAGAAGGAGGGTTTGATGGTGCTGACCATCTATTTGGATAGTGGTACGTTCTTGGGGTTTTCAGAGCGCTTGCTGTCTTTCCCGTCCATCATTGAAGAAGAACCGTGAAATACGGCCCCTTCCTCGATGACCAGGCTACCGGTCTTTAAATCACCTAACAACGTGGCTTTGCTGCCGAGGGTGATATGCTGAGGTGATATGAGATGTCCCTCTACGCGGCCATGAATTACGGCCGTCTTGGCGTTAATCGTCGTACCAACGACAAACCCGGTTTTTCCGACCTCGACACCATCGGTAGCTGTAATATCTCCGCGCACAGTGCCGTCTATTCGAATATTGCCTTCAATTGAGAGGGAACCCGATAGTTCTGTTCCCTTGGCGATAATAGTCAATGCCAGACTCCAGTGACGTAGACGTCGTTTCTAATCAAGCTGTGTGATTAACCGAGCAAATCGTCCCAACGCAGTACATCTGGTAAATAGATACGTGGGTTAACAGGGCTTCCGTGCATCCAGACCTCATAGTGGAGATGCGGTGCCGTGCTGCGCCCCGTGTTTCCTACAAGTGCGATAATCTGACCTCTGTGAATGCGATCGCCCAGATCGACTCGTAGACTGGAATTGTGGCCGTATCTTGTAGTAAACCCATAGCCGTGTTCCACTACCACTAACCACCCAAGATCCTGATCCCAATCAGAAAAAATGACAATTCCATCTCCCGACGCCAAGACCGGTGCCCCTACCCTCGCGGCTATATCAAGACCGAAGTGGCGGCGGCGCAATGGGTCGTTGGCATACTGAAACTCGTTCGTGACCCAACCACGAAGCGGCCAGGCGGATGGTGTAGAGCGATAGAGCGTTTCCTGGCGACGACCAATGTCTCTCTCATCAACTGGTATCCATCTATCACGCAGCACGAAAGGCAAACGGCTCTCGCTCAAGAGAAGCGACTCCGCTCCCATGGCACCGTCAGCAGAAAACGTGGCATACTCGGTTACGGGTGGTGGGGAACTGGCCTCGAATTCGGTGACGCCGGCGAGTTGACGGATACTTCGAGTGATCTGTTTCATCTGTTCCAGTTCACGCGCCAACTCCAGTGTCCTCCTATTTGCGTCCTCCAATTGGGCCTTCCACGGATAGCCAGCAGTCTCTGATAGGATCGCAGCCGTGATATATGGTGACAATAGGGCAAGGAGTCCCATGCTCAGAATGCCACCGACGAATGTCGCGACGATGACTCGATATCCGAAACGTGAAAGCCGTAATTCTCTTGCGCCGACTTCGTTTGAGGAGACGACGATGATGGAAACACGGGGTTTCTGGGATGATTTTGTTCGCTTCCAGAATCCCATGTCGGTCCTCAGGGTAAGAATCCAAAGTGCCGGAAAATACAAGGCCTACAATACAAAGTGGTGGTAAACATTGTCAATAGATTTTGGAAGGAGTACGCATCTTGCAAGGCGCGGGTGAGAGCAGCCCAAACCGGCGTTATAACCTTACTTTCAAGAGGTCGAGAATCCGACTCAGATCATCGGTGGAATAGAATTCGATTTCGATTTTGCCCTTGTTCTGGCCCTGAGCTATGCTGACTCGTGTACCGAGCATCCGCTGCATGATTTCTTCAACAGCAATAAGGTCCGCTGATTTTCTGGCCGGCGCGGGTGAATCGGTGGCATCCTTGAAGCGATCCTTTACGAATTGTTCGACCTTTCGAACAGACAGCCCATTATTGATGATCTTTTTGCACAAATTTGACTGTTCTGCTTTGTTTTCGAGTCCGAGCAGTGCACGGGCATGTCCCATGGAGATCTCATCGCCCAGAAGACTGGCCTGGACATCGTCAGGCAGGCGCAGAAGTCGAAGAATGTTAGCCACAGTAGAGCGGTTCTTACCAACCCTCGCGGCGACTTCTTCCTGAGTCAATTGGCATTCTTCGAGGAGTCGAAGATAGGCCTTGGCTTCATGAATAGGGTTAAGGTCGTCCCGCTGGATATTCTCAATCAGCGAGAGCTCCATCATATCCTGAGGAGATGTGACAGCCATAACGATCGCAGGTATCGTTGTGAATCCTGCCTGCTTGGCAGCGCGAAGCCGTCGCTCGCCCGCAATAAGCTCAAACCCACTACCACCATGGTGTACAGAAATTGGCTGAATGACGCCTTTTTCTACGATGGATCGGGATAGCTCATCAAGTTTGGACTGATCGAATGTCTGTCTCGGCTGGTATGGATTGGCTGCGATCTGCTCGATGTCGATCTGAACTATTCTCTGGTGCTCTTGTGCATTCTCATCGACATCAGGTATCAGAGCCTGAAGCCCTCTCCCCAAAACTCTCTTCGCCACTCTGAATCACCTCTCGCGCCAGGCTCATATAGTTTTCAGCGCCAGACGACAGGATATCGTAAAGGATAATTGGCTTCTCGAAACTGGGCGCTTCGCTCAACCTTACGTTTCGTGTTATCGCGGTTTTGTACACCTTTTCCGGAAAATACTGCTTTGCCTCTTCCTCAACCTGCCGCGAGAGGTTGAGACGCTTATCGTACATGGTTAACAGAATTCCTTCAATCTTCAAGCTTGGATTCAAGTGCTTTTGCACAAGCCGAATTGAATTCAGCAGCTGCCCTAGTCCTTCGAGCGCATAATACTCGCATTGAATTGGAATCAGTACCGAATCAGAGGCTGTCAACGCGTTCAATGTGAGCAGGGTTAAGGACGGCGGACAATCTATGAGCGTGTAGGCATATTCGTCGCGAACATTTTTGAGAGCACCTTCAAGCTTACGTTCACGCGCCATCGTATTCACCAGCTCAATTTCCGCGCCAACCAGTCTGTGGTGAGCCGGGACCATCTCCAGAAAATCTATCTCAGTAGGCTGAACAGCCTCTTCAATAGGTCTTTCCTCTACGAGAACTTCATAGATCGTCATGTCCAAAGATCGGTTATGTAGGCCCAGCCCGCTGGTGGCATTGCTTTGAGGATCAATGTCAATCAATAGCGTCTTCTGCTCTGCGACCGCCAGGCAGGAAGCGAGATTGACGGCCGTAGTTGTCTTGCCCACGCCGCCTTTCTGATTCGCTATCGCTATTACCTTACCCATCTGAATCTCCAAAAGCACAGTCTACAACGACCAAATCCTCATCAAATTTGGCTGAAGCTGATCGTGAAAAACACGTTAAACCTATGCGCGATATTGTATAGAATTTCAGATATAAAGCAACAACTTTTACACCTGAGGACATGCGAGCAGAACGACCGCATAAGCCGATATTCCTTCTTCCCGACCAGCAAAGCCCAAACCTTCAGAGGTCGTGGCTTTTACAGAAAGAGCACCGGTATCAAGGTGCAATGCCTCCGAAAGACGGGCCCGCATATTGTCTATATGTGGGGCAAGACGAGGTTGCTGCGCTACAACGGTTGCATCTACATTTCCAATGGAGTATCCGGCATTTTCAATACGCTTCAGGATCTCTCCAAGAAGCAACAAGCTGTCCACGTCGCGGTACGTTTCGTCCGTGTCAGGAAAGTGCTTACCAATATCTCCCATGGCTGCCGCACCGAGAAGAGCATCTCCGATCGCGTGGGCAAGGACGTCCGCATCTGAATGCCCCAGGAGCCCGTATTCAAAAGGTATCGTAACTCCCCCTAAAATAAGGGGACGTTCCTTAACCAACCTGTGGACGTCATATCCGAATCCGATTCGCAAGCCGGCTGGGTGGGTCATCATTATCCTTTCACGTACCTACTTTTTTTCAAGTCTCAATTTTGGCTCTCCGAGAAAGGACCCGTTCTGCGATGTTCAGGTCCTCTGGGGTCGTAACCTTGAAATTTTCGTAATCACCAGCCACAACGTGCACCTGGTGGCCCATGCGCTCGACTAGTGCCGCATCGTCCGTCCCAACGAAGCCATCTTCGAGCGCCTGTTCATGGGCTCGAAGTAGTACATCAAAAGAAAACGTCTGTGGTGTCTGGGCGAGCCACAGCGTGCGTCTGTCGGGCGTACCCGTAACGATTCCGTCCACCACTGACTTTACCGTATCTTTGACTGGTACAGCCACCAAGGCGGCCCCAGACGAAGCACAGACCTGCAATGAGGATGAAACCAGATTGGGCGTCACACACGGACGGGCGGCATCGTGCACGACAACGGTGGTGGTGTCTGCATTTAGAGATTTAAGTCCCTGGTATACGGATTCCTGTCTCGTCTCGCCGCCCTGAACGATCTTTCGAACCCGCGTGAAGCCGTATCTGTCAACCACAAGATGCCTGCAATCCGTCTGGCGACCAGGATCCACAATAATCACGTACTCATCTATCTCTCGGCACAAATCAAGGGCAGCCAGGGTGTGAGCGAGGATGGGCATTGATCCAATAGTCAGATAAGGTTTCTCAATGCCAGACTGCATTCGCAAACCCTTACCTGCTGAAGCTATAAGAGCAACTACCTTTCCCATTCTCACATCCTGTTGCGGGGCCGGGCCTTCAAGACCAGGATCCCCGGCCTATTCGTGCCTCATACAATTAACATGGCGTCGCCATAGCTGTAGAACCGGTAGCCTTCACGAACGGCTTCTTCGTAGGCATGAAGTATCGGATCCTTGCCAGCAAAAGCACATACCAGCATCAGCAGGGTGGATCTCGGCAGGTGAAAATTCGTCAGTAACGAGTCTACCACTTTGAAATCATAGGGGGGATAGATAAAGCAGTTAGTCCATCCCTGGCAGGGACGCAAGTGTCCTAAGCTTGGCTCCAATGAATCAGAGGCAGCCGTCTCAAGCGTACGTACCGACGTTGTCCCCACAGCTACAATCCGCCCGGTGGTACGAACCCCATTTATCTCCCCTGCCGCAGTGGTATCAATACTGTAGTATTCCTTCTCCATTTTGTGGTCTGAGATCTGATCAACCCTTACAGGCTGAAATGTGCCGGGCCCCACATGCAGAAGTATTGGTATTACGGAAACACCTTTGTCAGCTACACTCTGTAACAGACTTTCCGTGAAGTGTAATCCGGCAGTAGGTGCCGCGATAGCGCCCAGTGCATCCCCATAGACGGTTTGATACCGTGCCACATCCTTCTCATCATCTTCCCGTAATACGTAAGGAGGCAATGGAAGGCGGCCCACGCGCTGGAGCAGGTCCGGGACGTTAGGCTCATTCGGAAAACGGAGATACCTGCTATCGGTGTCCGGTCCATCGGAAACCAGAGCCTCGGATATGCCGTCCTCCAGCACGAATACGGAGCCAACAGCAAGTCGTCGGGACGGACGAAGAAGGGTTTCCCACAGGCCTTCCGTAACTTCCCTGATGAGTACAGCTTCCACATTCCCGTTTGTATCTTTACGGCGCCCAAGCAGCCTTGCCCTCATCACACGGGTTCGGTTCAGCACCAATCCGTCACCAGGTTTCAAGTACGCTATGACGTCAGAGAACTTTCGGTGTTCGATCTGGCCCGTATCACGATGCACAACCATGAGACGTGAGGCATCTCTGGTTTTCGTGGGACGTTGGGCGATCAAGCCCTCGGGAAGATGGTAATTAAAATCGGAAAGAGTCAACGTTTCAGGAAGAGATTAAGCAGCACGGTGAGAATAACACTTAAAATCAGACTCGTTGCCAAAGGTGCGTGGACAGTTATACTTCTCCACTGAAATCTTAAGTCACCCGGTAGTCGACCGATGAAGGGTATCTTTTCGAAAAAGATGAGGGCCAGCCCAATCAGAAGTATGAGCCCCCCCAAGAAAACAAGTGCTTTGCCCAGCCCAGAGATGCTATCCATATGTCATTCAAACAGTTTCGCTTGCTTGGATGTCGGTTCCAGGCCGAGGTGCCTATAGGCCAATTCTGTAACGACTCTGCCGCGTGATGTGTGCTTGATAAATCCCCCCAGCACCAGGTACGGTTCGTAGACCTCCTCGAGCGTATCCTGCTCCTCACCGACGGCAACGGACAACGTTTTCACACCCACCGGACCGCCCTGGTATTTCTCGATGATCGTCGCCAATATCGACCTGTTCATTGAATCCAATCCCTCAGCATCAACTCCCAGCATTTCAAAAGCAGCCGCGGCGGTGGCGGAAGTGATACGTCCGTCGCCGCGCACCTGGGCATAATCTCGTACACGACGTAGATACCTGTTTGCAATGCGCGGCGTTCCTCGGGAGCGACGTGCGATCTCAAGCGCGCCCTCGTCGTCAATCTCTACATCAAGAATGCCAGCGGCCCTTTTGATAATTAGATACAGGTGCTCAGGCTTGTAGAATTCCAGATGAATTTGAATCTGAAATCTGGCACGAAGCGGTGCGGTCAAGAGGCCGGTTCGCGTGGTAGCGCCAACCAATGTAAACCTGTCTAAGGGCAATGGGATAGAGCGTGCGTTGGGGCCTTTGTCGACCATTATGTCGATCCTGAAATCCTCCATAGCGGAGTACATATGCTCTTCAACGACATGATTGAGCCTGTGGATTTCATCTATGAAGAAAAGATCGCCTCTTTGCAGGTTCGTCAACATTCCGGCTAGATCCGCTGGCCGCTCCATGACTGGTCCTGAAGTGGTTCGGAAAGACACACCCATTTCATTGGAGAGAATTGCGGCTAGTGTGGTTTTTCCCAGTCCCGGCGGACCGAAAAGCAGCACATGGTCCAACGCATCGCCACGTTGCCTAGCTGCCTCCACGTAGAGCTGAAGCTCATCCTTGGCCTTGTCCTGCCCTGGAAAATCCTCAAACCTGGACGGTCTCAAGGTTTGCTCGAGTTCCAAGTCCTCATCGAAGCGGTCCGGATCGGTTGGATTGTGATACGATTCGTCTTGGCCGGGCGGCGAAATACCTGCGCCTTCGAAGTCGTCCGGTTCGGTCAGAGGCCGTTTATCCGCCATTATCGCGCTATCTTCCTCTCTGCTGAAGCACCGTACGGATTAGACTTTCTGCCGTGAAATCCTCATCAGAATGGGCCGTAATCTTAGCAACGGCTTTGCGTGCATCGGCACGCTCATATCCTAGTGCGATCAATCCCATAACTGTGTCGTTAATAATGGAATGTTCGCCACCAGAAGATGCAATGGGCAAGGCAATGGCAGAGCCGGGATCCGAGGCACTTATACTTTCACGAAGCTCCATGACAAGTCGCGCAGCCGTCTTCTTGCCCACACCGGAGATGGAGGACAGTGCTTTTACATCCTCATTCATTATGGCCGTCGCAAAATCGGCAATTGAGATACCGGACAAAATGCTCAGCGCCAGTTTGGGGCCTATCCCTGAGACGGAGATGAGCTGGCGAAACAGGATACGTTCCTCAGTAGTCGCAAACCCGTATAGACTCCACGCATCTTCACGGACGCTCAGATGCGTGAATACGTGGACGTCTTTGCCAACGCCTCCAATCGCTTCATAGCTTGAAATGGGAATATCGATCTGAAGCCCTAGACCACCTACACTGACCACAATGGACGATGGTTGCTTCTCGACCAGCTGGCCTTGGACGAATGCTATCATAGGATTAGGGCTTCCATTTGTTCCGATTGGCGTGACAAATAGCTATGGCTACCGCGTCAGCAGCGTCAGCCGGTTTCGGTGGCCGGGGTAGTTGTAACAACGCCTGAACCATAGACTGTATCTGTTCCTTCGAAGCGCCACCGGTACCTACAACGGACATTTTGATTTCCCTCGGGGCGTACTCCATGATCGGCAGTTCGGCGTTGGCTGCAGCCAATACGGCCACCCCTCTGGCATGACCCAATGTTAGCGCAGAACGGGGATTCTTTCCGGAGAAGGTCGATTCTATGGCTACCTGCTCTGGACGACATCTTTCCAGAACTTCGCAAAGACCGTCATATATGCGTTTCAGACGCCCGGGCAATGGCGATCCGGCTTTCATCTTTATACAGCCGCACTCTACAAGTCTCATCTGGCGTCTCTCTTGCGAGATCACACCATAACCGGTGACCACACTGCCCGGATCTATACCCAATATTATCATAGCCGCTATCGAATCATATCCACATGAATTCGCATGATACGTCTCATGCTTCGAGACTTTCCATCACCTTCTCGTCCATATCAAAATTCGCATACACGTTTTGAACGTCGTCGTTGTCCTCAAGCACCTCCATCAAACGCAGCACCTGCTCCGCAGTCTGACCTTCCACAAGTACTGTATTTTGGGGTATCCTGCTTATTTCGGCACGCAACGTCGAGACACCCGATTCCTCCAACTGCGACCTCACGGAATCATAATCAGTGGGTGAGGTTATGATGTCAATCGTATCACCATCATCATCCACATCCTCCGCACCCGCCTCCAGAGCAATCATCATTACTTCATCTGGATCCTGATTCTCCTTGGCGACAATGATTAACCCCTTTTGATCAAACATCCAAGCCACAGAACCTGTGTCCCCCATATTGCCACCGTTTTTTGAAAAGGCATGTCGGACTTCCGGCAGGGTTCGGTTCTTATTATCCGTAAGCGCTTCAATCAGCATAGCCACGCCTCCCGGACCATAGCCCTCATAGGTGACTTCGTCATAAGTCACACCCTCAAGCTCTCCAGTGCCCCTCTTTATGGCACGGTCTATGTTGTCCTGTGGCATGTTGTCCGATTTTGCGGATGTGACCGCTGTACGCAGTCGTGGATTAGATTCCAGCTCTCCGCCGCCCTGACGAGCGGCCACGGTGATTTCTTTTATTAGCTTCGTAAAGATCTTTCCCCTGGCGGAGTCTATCTTCTCTTTCTTACGCTTTATGGTACTCCATTTTGAGTGGCCCGACATTCCGACCTCCTTTCCTGCTGAACTTATAGAGCTGTATTGTGAATCGTCATTAAGGCACGGTCACCAACTCTTTGGCAGTGCCCGTATTGTTTGAGGTATCTTTTGCCCGTATCGCGATGGTATGCTCACCAGATTCCAAATTCTCCAGTCGGAGCGTGAACGTCTCAGACGGCGAATCGGCAACACCATCATCCGGGTAAATCACCCACCAGATTCCACCATCTATATTGTATTCCACTTTGTACAGCGGGCTCGCACCATCCTCTACTGAAAAAACCACTGCCGTGCTCGAGGCGGCTGGCGAAACAGACAGGTCCGCTACACGGGGTGATGAGTTATCCACGAGAAATGGATCGCTTACCCTTTCTGCTTCCAGAGCCATAGAGGGAGGATTATCCGGCGCGTCACTAGCAATGACCTTCAGACGGTACATGCCATCCGGAAACGCCTCGGAATCCCAAGAGTATGATGGTCGCACGAGCGTTTCTCGAAGTAACTTCCAATCCAATTCGTTCTCGCCTTTGAAATAAACGGCAAACCTCATGTCGTCATCATTACTGTCGGTTGCCTCCACAACAACCGATCGCATACCTTTGCGATAGGTCGGGGTTCCGGTCGCCGTAGGTCGACTACGGACATTCCCGTTGCGGCCACTTACTCGTCGAGCCACATTTGGCGGAAGATCCTGCTCGACCGACTCCGAGCCACTTGGCTCACGCAAGAAAACACCTGGTTCGTAGACCGTTATCGCATTCACCGTCGGAGCCACATTTTTCGGCAGATATGCGATTGAAACTCTGTTAATCACCGGTGTCTCAGTGTTTTTAGTGTTCATCACTGCCCGCCACTGAATAAATCGTGCAGCGGGACTCTTTATCGGCTGGCCACTCTTTCCCGAATAGGGCCCTGCCCATTCACTCCAGGTGTTATCTGCAGTATCAGTATTTCCACTTCTGGTAAAAAGCTGGATTTCCGTCCCATTTGCTGTTTGAGCATCCCAGCTGATTTGTCCCCATTCGGATAGAATAGTCGCGTCCTTAATCTGAGAATCGAACGTCCCTTCGGGCGCATATTTACCAGTCATGCGGTAGACGTTCCCCAGATTACTTGACGCTATCGAAATCGAACCATCATGGGCTGGCGTAATTGCAGTGATCTGAGATTCCTGGAGGCGCAACAGCATGGTGCTCTTCCCACGACCCGCTACCTCGTACACAACGCCACGCGGACCCGTACCAATCAAGAGCCCCCCGCGTTCGTTTGCAGCGAGAGAGAACCCCTCATCCACTCTCGATCGCCACCACTCCTGAACCACGCCGTCTGGCCGAATCTGATACACAATTCCGCCACTGGGTCGTCCACCGCGGAATGCTGGGGTTTGACCTGGAGGACCCGTTGGCGAGGCCGTAACCTCCATCACTGCTGCGCCTCCTTGTACCGTCACACCATTCCTGTTCGGTCCTGCACCGCTTGCTGGTGGGACTACGCGCCCTTGCCGACCACTCGTCTCATTCACGCCCGCCGCAAAGATCATACCGTCGGAAGTTACGTGTACAGCCCTTATTTCACGATAGGGTGAATCATGAAGGACCTCCAACCTCCCCGACTGAAAGATCCGGTAAACACGGCCGTTGGGATCAGTCCCTGCTATGAGGTTTCCCGACTGGTCCAACACCAGGGAAACGATATGCCCTTCTACTGTTTCGGCCAAGAGTTCTGCGCGGCCACTTGAGTCAATTCTGTAGATGCGTCCACGGTCTCCCGTACCTGCAAATACGTTACCTGCAGCGTCAACTGCCAGGGACCAAATGTATCTGTCGGCCTCCACCTCCTCGGAAGCTGGCGGAATACTAGGCTCAAAGAAGACGGAGCTTGATCCGTCCGGTGCTATTTTGTAGATCTTTCCATTGGGAAATGTTGCGGCATACACATTATCAAAAGCGTCAACTGCTAGGCTATGTATCTCAAGTTCATCGGCATCGAAAACCACCGAGCCTTCGCCCTTCGCGCTGATTCTATAGAGCTTGCCATCATTACCGCTTCCAGCATAAGTAACGCCTTGCGAATCCATAGCCAGACACCAAACCAGCGGCTCAGATGTTTCGAAATACGTCTCAAGAACTGGGGCCAGACTGAGATATCCCGAGCTGGAGATCGACACGTTGACAGCGTCTCCTGCTTGAAAATCCCTCTGAGTAGACTGTTCCCATATTAAAGGCGAAGATCCCATGGCGTAGTCCCACATGCCAATGGAAACAAGAAGAACGCACACACTTCTCAAACCTGCCGCTTTTTTCACAGAGACTGCTCTCCTATCGCTTAACTTTCAAGCGCCCTTGACTCTGACCAGATATCACGTAATCCGTGGAAATTTCACGCTCTGCTAAAACGAATTCGCGAACGGTAGTGAAACTGCCATTTGTGCGGGATGACCCCATCACAGACAGCACAGAAGGAGGCAGCGCAGGCATTTCCGTACCCTTGAGAATACCTCCCGTATTAGTCTGGTATAACTTCAAATATACTCTATTGTTTATACGGCGCTCGTTGATCATTTTTATGAGCTGTCCCACTTCACTGGGCTGATACCGTTGCGGAGTAGAGCGGATCTCCCGTTGAGTCAGAGAACTGGCCGTGCCTACAAGCACCATGAGATCTCTATCTGTGATATTTGACGGAATTGGAACGACCACTTTTTCGACTATTCTGTCTCCACGGTATGGACGTAGGAAAACAGTTATTTCAAGTGGCTCGCCAGGCACAACTTCATCCTTGTTGAACCAGACGCCCTCAATCGACGCCATCCGCCTATCAGTAGTCGACCGAATGGTTAAATCTATGGATTCGATCTTAGGTGCGACAAAGGGATTATCGAGTACAAGATTCAACACGTTCATGATCTCAGATGTTACGGAAGGCAGGGACAATTGCCCTGAAAAAAGGTCGTTCAAGATGATATCGTTGTGGTCCTGTATGGTGACGCGGCCATCAAGTTGTATGGTTCGCTCGCCTCCCATCCGTCCCATACCGAGAATCGTATTGGACACGGTCATATTGACCAGCATCGGAGTCCAAGCATTGGCCATAATGACTTCGAATTCATACGACTCAGTGAGCTGATCGCCATCTCTCATGTCAACTCTCATGGGTATCATGCGTGCCTCTTGGCCCAATCTACCATAGAGGCCATTTGTATGATCCCACAATACCGAACCCACGGGACGTGTTACGTTCCCCATCTTTGTCGAGTTAGATTGGTCAGGCAAGACCGTGATAATCTCAGCTTGCGTCATAGGGATATTGAGTGCACCCGCCCAGAGGAATGGATGCCCAAACGCCAGCACCGTGTCACCATCGCGATAGGTCACTGTGCCCGTTGCGGCAATATTCATGTCCCCCCGGACGAGCTGGGCTCCAACTGCCGACCCCGGATACAGGCCTATATCTTCAACGGTCATCGAATCATCTTCTGACGCTACTGCCGAAGCGTTTGCACTGCCGCCACTTCCCACAACAGGTACCATTCCTCGTTCACGAAACGCATCCCCAAACATCTGTAGAGCGGCAGGAATGAATCCGGAAAATGCAAGCGGCACACTGATGGGTTTCAGAAAGCCACCAGGTAGCCCGGTGATTTGTGATGCACCCGCGGATGTGAACTTACCCGTATTGTTGAGATTGACTTGATCCAGCGCACCCATACGATCCGATCGTCCCGGCTGCTCTTCTGCTGCATTCGCTATTGCCAGCATCTGTGCAATAGGAGTTATTCCCCCAATCGGCTCTTTCGGTAGCTGTCCAAAACTGTAGGCCAGAGCGCCCACTAGTTTCCCATCGATATAGACCGGACTACCACTCATGCCAGCAATTACACCGGCATTGTCCACATAAGCGCCGTTAATTCTAGCAAGGATTATGTCATGTTTTGAGTAGAATAGATTTCGCATTGTGCCCAGAATTTCCACGTAAAACGTATCTATCCTGGTACCTTCGAAAACCGAGAGACCATACCCCTTCATACCCGGCTGGAGATCCTCCAAGTCCATGAAGGGAACGGAGCCCTGTTGACACCGCGCAGTAGTCACCTCCAGGCACAGAACAGATACCAGGCACGATATGAGGGCACTCAACCGGACCAAGGTCACCAGGCACTCCTCTCAAATCGGTATTGCATCGGGAACGTCAAGGGTGGGAACTGCGGCGAACCGAAGCCCTTTAATGACGTCGTGGAATAAGCGTAGGGCTGGTTCTTTAAGGTATCTGACAGCCAATTCAATATATAGGCGGTAAGCACCCTGAGCAACCCATTTCTGGTTCGGAGTTCGACTTGGAGATGGGCCCGGCACATGGTCCGAATGTGGTGTACAACGACCTAGATCTCAGCGATATTCGGATAGCACGGGAGATCATAAACAGCTTGACTCGACTTGCTGATCTGGTTATTTTGGCCCAAATTTACCAAGATGGCGTTGATCGGATGAGGTGCACCACTTTCCGCCCTGATGTTGCTGGATCCCATCGTAGCGGAAAACGCCAGGCGCACTTCTCACATCCGGCAGAAATTCACATCTAATCAAACCTGAAGTGAACCAAATACTATCCTGGTGCGTTTTACACCACAGGCATTGGGATTCTGAGTCCTTGACAACTTCTTCATGCGATTAGTCATGATCTGGTAGGCCCATGGCGGATAGTACCAAAATAGAGAGCCGGCCGTGCAGTGACCGTATGCAAACTGGCACGCGTCAGCAGTTGGCACAGATTACCACTCGCATTATCGCGTCTTACGATGAGCTTGGGGGCTGTAATCATCCGGATTGTGCAAACCTTCCGTCAAGGGCGCAGGTTGTGGACGCTCTTCGAAAACTGATCACACTTTGTTTTCCAGGTTACTCCGGCATTGAGCAGGTACCTAGGCAGGATATAGCCTTCTTCGTGGACGGTACCGTTGACTCAGTTTATATCGTTCTTCGCGAAGAAATCGCTCGAGCTCTTGTCCATCAGGACTTTGAGGAACATGCCGCTCGCGAGGTCGCGGATCAAGTGAGTTTGGAGCTACTCGAAGAGATGCCTCGTCTTAGATCGGTTCTGATGGGCGATGTACATGCGGCGTACGGGGGAGATCCTGCCGCCAAAGAACACGACGAGATAATCCTTAGTTACCCCTGTGTTACGGCTATAGCGACATACAGAATTGCCCATGAGCTTTATAGTAGGGAAGTTCCACTCATACCCAGAATCATGTCCGAATGGGCGCACGGTGAGACGGGAGTTGATATCCATCCAGGAGCTACAATAGGGGATAATTTCTTCATTGATCACGGGACTGGCGTCGTTATCGGCGAAACATCCGTAATTGGGCAGAATGTAAAACTGTATCAAGGTGTTACGCTGGGTGCTTTGAGTTTTCGACGTGACCCGGATGGTCGCCTTGTCAAAGGCGGTAAGAGGCATCCCACAATTGAAGATGAGGTGGTTGTTTATTCAGGAGCAACCATTCTGGGGGGAGAAACGGTGATCGGTGCTCGCTCAGTAATAGGTGCAAATGTCTGGCTAACTGGCTCGGTCCCACCAGAAACAAAAGTGACCATTGGAAATCCAAAACAGGAAGTGGTCCAACACAGCGCTCGGACCGCATAAAACCAAAGAGCGCATCCGTTAAAGGTCAAACCGGCCTTGTATTCGAATCTCTTTCCTACAGAGCAGGTCTTTTTCATTTGTTTCGGAGGAATTGAATATGTTGAAGAGACGATTTTCGTTTGTACCCTGGATGACGGTGTTGGCCCTGTTTGTCGGGGGCAGCCTGAGCAGTCCAGTAGCTTACGCCCAGACCGTGGATGAAGCCAAAGCCAAGGTGGACAAAATGCCGGAAGATCCGGCACGCCATTACAATCTGGGAGTGATCTATTTCAAGAATAGCAAATATAATGAATCTATCGCTTCATTCCAGGAGGCCGTCAAGCTCCAGGAGGATTACAAAGAAGCATTTTACAATATGGGCCTCGCCCAACAGAAGATTAATCAGCATAGTCCGGCCATTAAATCCCTCAAAGCAGCTACTGAGCTTGACGGTACCTACGCCGATGCATTTGCGGCGCTTGGGAATTCATACCGCAAGAAGGGGCAGAATACAGCCGCCGCTCGTGCATACAGCTCCGCGTTGAAGATTGTACCCAACAAGGCCGACTGGCACTATAACCTTGGTATTGTATATCAGACACAGCAGAATTACGAAAAAGCGCTTTCGGCTTACAAAGACTACATGAAACATGAAAGCCGAAAGAGTTCCAAGCGTTACAAGCAGATTGTCGAGTTGAGCAAGACTATTGAGGAACATTACCTCACTGACTAAGCCAGTCAGAACTGAGTATGAATAAAAAGGCCCGCTTGTCTACATCGACAAGCGGGCTTTTTCTTTGTCTGCCACGCACCCTTCGGCTCCAGAGATAACTTATCCTTCCGCATACTCCTGTTTGGATATATAACGTTCCGCCTCCATGGCTGCGGCACACCCTGTACCTGCAGCCGTTATTGCCTGGCGGAAAACGTGGTCCTGTACATCACCGGCGGCAAAGATACCCGGAAGACTGGTTCGCTGTCTTTCATCCGTGATGATATATCCTTGCCCGTCTAACTCTAACTTGCCCTGAAATAATGTGGTGTTCGGCACATGCCCAATCGCAATGAACAGGCCGTCCAACTCTATATCCAACTTTTCCTCAGTCTTAACATTAGAGAGTCTGGCGCCAGTTAAACCACTTTTGTCCCCAAAGACCTCATCGACCACGAAACTCCATAGGATGTCGATTTTTTCATTCGATTCGACGCGTTCCTGCATGATCTTGCTGGCGCGAAACGTATCTCTTCTGTGGGCGATATAGACACGCGACGCGAAACGCGTAAGAAACGATCCTTCTTCCATGGCTGTATCGCCGCCACCCACTACGAGGACCTTGCGACCTCGGTAAAACGCACCGTCACACGTAGCGCAGGTAGACACTCCTTTTCCGAAGAATTCATCCTCGCCGGGCACGTTGAGCCTTCGTGAGGCGGATCCTGTACATATTATGACAGAACGACCGGTATACTCTTCACTGTCTGTAGTCACTCTGTTTATGCCTGGTCCGAAATGCACATCGGTGACCGTCTCATTTTTAACAACGGCACCAAACCTCTCTGCTTGAGCGCGCATTTTCTCCATGAGATCCATTCCGCCCAATCCGTCTGGAAAGCCAGGAAAGTTCTCAATCTCGCTGGTCAATGAAAGTTGCCCGCCAAGAACCGGACCGGTCAGTACAATGGGATTGAGGTTTGCACGAGCGGCATACAGCGCAGCCGTATATCCTGATGGGCCACCACCAACAATGATCAGATTCTGCATCATTCTTCCCTCTTAATAACATGATATCCCATTGCAGTCTGAATGACATCGGTGACCTCGCCCCTGCCTATCTTATTCACTGCCTCTTCGAATGCAGGAAGCATTTCTCCTATTCCGAAGAATCCCAAATCACCACCGTTTACCGAAGTGCCGTCTGTGGAGTACGTGCGTGCAAGTTCCGCGAAATCCGCACCGTTCCTAATCTTGATAAGCATATCTTCGGCCTCAGCACGTTGCTCAACCACAATATGACGGATACGTATCTTGTTGGTCTTCAGCGCGTCACTATATTCATTCACCTTGTTGCGCACAATCGCCATACTCGTGCGAATCTCAGTTGCATCGGGGGCCAGTGTCAAAGCTTGATCATAGTAGGAGAGAGCCGTATCAAAGTCCTCAATTCTCTCGTAAACAAACGCTAGTTCGGCGAACATTCTGGGATCATTCACCCCGCCGTCAATAATGGTAAGATACTGCATTCGAGCGTCGGCAAGACGGCTTTCTGCCACCGCCAATCTCGCAAGTGCCACGCGAGCCCCTATGAAGTCCTTATTGATATCAAGGGATCGCTCCCAGTAGAATCTGGCACTGTCAGACATTCCTTTCGCCTGAAATCCGATTCCTATATTCATTAGCGCTTCCGAATAGTCCGGCTTAAACGTTAGTGCGCTGCGCCAGGATTTAATCGCTTCATCTGGACTATCGGCTCCCATATAGGAGACTCCGAGATTCAGAAGAATCTTGGATCGCGTTTCGCTGTCTATATCAAGGGATAGCGCCTGCTCATACAACAACCTTGCTTCTTGAAACCTCTCGGTATCCGTGAACAACTTCCCGAGGTTGGTATATCCATCGGCATGCTGGGGATCGTGCTCCAGAGCCAGTCTGTAATGTTTCTCAGCGTCCACGACGTAGCCCGCCTGGCCGTAGAGCATGGCCAGGGTCGAGTGCGATACTGCAAGACCAGGGGGATCCTTGACTATGCCTCTGTATTGCGTTTGTGCCCAGGACAATACGGTGTCCGGATGAACCATCATCATTCTGTTCTGCCCAACGGTATCGCCCGACGCTGATTCGTGAAAGGCAGCCAGCGCGGCCTTGACATTGCCGCGAGCGTGTTCAATGAGACCTACTGTCAAATGCGCTGCAGCAAAGTCCGGAGCAATTGATAGGGCATCACCTAAATGTACCATGGCACTGTCGTATTCCCCGACTGCAAAGTAAGACGCTCCAATGTTACTCTTCGCTAGTGCCACAGCCGTCAGAAACTGCTGGAACACCTTTTCACGATCTTCGTCACTGGCCGGAGCCCCAGTTTGCGCGTAGGAAGCGGCGTGGGGCAAGCATACAAACAGTACTAGGCAAACAAACTTGGATAACCAATTCACGCGCTCGCTCATCACTATTTCCTCTGACTTAAATGTCTCGACTGAATGTCTCTTCAGGCTCCATATCATGGAATATCTCTAGCATTTCTCCGACCAGATATAGGCTACCAGTTACACATACTAAATCCTTCACGCCCGCTTTTGCTCTGCTTAAATCCAACGCTTCGGCGACACCCTCTGTTACAGCTACTGGCTTTCCCGAGAGTCTAAGGCGTGTGGCCACTGTTTCTGGATTTACTTGCCGTTTGTGAACGATCCTTCTATTGGCGACAATAAACTCATCTCCAGCTGCTGAAAGTATACGGCACATCCCGTCTACGTCCTTATCCTGATTCAATGACAAAACAAATATCACTCGCCGATGGGGATAGAGATCGTCCAGGCTCTGTACCAATGTCCGAATTGCCAGTGTATTGTGAGCACCGTCCATGAGTATCGTAGGATTCTGCTGAATCACCTGGAGTCGTCCTGGCATATTCACATCTTTCAGCGCCCTACCAACGGCTTTGGGGGCTATGGATATTCTGCCCTCATTTAGCGCTTCGACAGTGGCTATTGCAGTCACGGCATTCTCTATCTGATATGCCCCTCTTAGGCCTAATACCAGATTTCTGTACTCACTTCGCGAGTCATTGACGCTGAACACCTGGCCAGACGAATGAGTACCCTCTCTGGAAAACTGAATGTCGGTGCCAACCTGAATAAGTCTACTGTCCAGCGACTGACACGTATCCAGGATGACAGACTGAGCCTCAACCACTTGGGGCGCCGAAATCGTGGGAACACTTTGTTTCACTATCCCGGCCTTCTCGATCGCTATCTCACGAATCGTGGATCCTAGTCTATCGGTGTGATCCAAGCCAATAGGGGTGATAACTGCCGCATCCGGCATTAGAACATTTGTAGAATCGAGGCGCCCCCCCAATCCCACTTCCACTACCGCAAGGTCAACTTGGGACTCGGCAAAGTAAACGAATGCAAGCGCCGTCCAAACATCGAAGAAGCTGGGAGGTTCCGCGGAATCTCGAAGGTAGGTATCCAGCACGGGCCGAGCCTTTTCTACCAACTCGCAAAATACGCCTTTAGGTATTTTACGACCATTAATGACCATTCTTTCTCGATAGGACAACAGATGTGGCGAGGTATACAAACCTACTCTATAGCCGCTCTCTGCAGCAATATTCGCTATCATGGTGGCCGTGGAGCCTTTTCCCTTGGTGCCCGTCACATGTACAGAGGGCCACCGACTTTCGGGATTTCCAAGCTTTTCCAGCAGTCCCGTAACCAGGTTCAACGTTCTAACGGGGGGAGCCGCACCAGGCAATTTCTCATAGTCAACAAAGCTGTACAAATACTGCAAGGCGGCCTGGTAGTCAGACGATTTCATGGAGAGGCCCACCTGGAAGCTGCCAGAGCATGTGCATAGTGGATTGGAATCGATACCGAGCGCAATCGAATGTCTCGATAGCGCTTTCGCGTTTCTTCGGAGACATCCTCACTAAACGCTATTCGCTTGAAAGAGGCACGACCTGGCTTTGCGTTGACTTCCAGAACCACTGAATTTGCATTCTCATCAATTATGATGTCGACTCCCAATTCTCCAAACCTACAAACCTTCTGATCCAGGTAGGAACAAAGGGATATACATATGATCTCGATGTCGGATAGTATTCCTTCAGTCGTTTTCCGACCATACACTCTCTCCAACACGGGTTCCGGCTCCTCGGCTCGGGCACCCGTACTGAGATTGGTCGTCGCAGATCCTCGTGCGGCAACACGGGCGACGATGCCAGTCACCTCCCACGCCTGTATGCTATTCTTCTGGACAATCGCCCTCAAGTCGAATTGTGGATATCGTCTTCGATGCGGAAGTTCACTTGAAATTCCTTGTTGCACCAAGTATACGCCTTTTTCGAACAGGCGGTTCCGTGTAATAACGGAGGCGGTTCTCACTAACTGAGCCATTGTATTTACGGTAAAGAGGCATGCCTGATAACGCAATTGGATCTGGTTCCCAGAGGTCCGCTGTACCTCTATTATACCCGCTCCATTAGATCCGTTTCGTGGTTTCAGGAAGAATTGCCCCGACCGCTCAAACATCAACTCCAAGGACGCCGGACTGCAGGCAGCCGTCTCAGGTACACGAATACCGGCCGACCGCAGCTGTTTGTAGGTCTCCAATTTGTCACCGGCGAATCTGAGAAACGCAGTCGGATTAACAAACGGGATTCCGGACTTGGTGAACCGGGACCTGACCTGGTCGGCCAAGGGAGAGTACGCCGGATCGAATAAAGGGGCTCGGTCGTAGATTATGTCCGGTATGCCTGACGGTACTGAGTCACTCCATCGACCAAACTCAAAGCGAGAGGCTGATATACAGCTAGTGTTCATATCGATATCGCCAGCATCGAAGACGATCAGATTCATATGCAGCGCTTCCGCGGCCGCACTGCACTCTTCAAAAAAACCCGTAGGGGACCCAAATGGTCGATCCGCATTTCCGGGAATTCGCTTGCTGAGAATACCCAAGGTAAATCTCTCCCGCCCGGCCATCACATTGTCACCCGCCACGAGCAACCTCTGTTAATGTGAGTACCTCTTCGATGGTCGGCCACGCAATATCTCCCTCTTCTGAGTAAGAGAGGGCTGCCAGCGATGAGCCACATGAAAGGCCCAGTTGAAGATCATCGTCCAAGATTCCATAGATCAACCCCGCATCGAAGGCGTCTCCTGCACCCAACCTGTCCACTTGTTCCACAGAGTGAGGTCCTGTTTCGACCAATCCCGTCTGTTCAGACCAACCAAATGCGCCGCCAGTTGCGAGTGTGATCACGATGATACTGGGACCAAACCGATCCCTAAGTTGGGTAATGACTTGCGCTTCAGTGCCCCGAATGTCGAATAACAATTCAATATCCGAAGCTGTGGATATGAGTATATCCAACTCTTTAAGTAGGGGACTTAGTGTGGCGGCTGCGGCATCCGGCGACCAGAGTTTAGCGCGAAAGTTAATATCCATTGATGTCCTGCCGTTATTCGCCCTGGTCTCCCGCAACGCTCTAATGGCGATGTCCCGACAGTCTTCGCTTAGCGCTGGTGTTATACCGGAGATATGCATCAAGCGAGTGTCCGCAACGCGTTGCCAATCGATCTGCTGGGGCGTTAGGCGACTAACAGCGGAATCTGCTCGGTCATAAACGACGCGGCTTCCTCTCGGTGGAGTGCCCTGTTCGTAGAAAAAGGCCCCCATTCTGTCATCGGTCCAAATGGTGTGGGATGTATCGACGCCGTGCATTTTCAGGCGGTCGGCTATCCACCTGCCTGGAGGCGAGTCTGGGAGAGCGGAAACCCAGGCTACATCCAGTCCCATTCGTGACAGGGCGACGGCCGTGCTGGATTCACTACCTGCAGGATTCACATGCAGCGTATTGGCCTGCTCCAGCATCTCTCCCTCAATAGGCGAGAAACGAAGCATGCATTCACCGATAGTTACCACGTCGTAGGCTGGTGAACTTGAACGGGGGTTGTTTTCTGAGGTCATCGGAGGATAGCTTTACGCGTAATGACACGAGACCCAGTGTCCGCTTCCATCCTGCTTCAGCTCCGGCTCATTCTCTTTGCAGTCTGGCTTTGCTATTGGACATCTAGGGTGAAAACGGCAACCTGATGGGGGATTTACCGGGCTGGGAACATCACCGGTTAATTGGATTCTCTTCTTGCGACGCCTTTTATCAATCTCAGGAACAGCAGACAGAAGACTCTGAGTGTAGGGATGTTTCGGGTTATCCGTCACCAGGGCAGCTGGGCCCAATTCTATTAGCTTTCCGAGATACATCACGCCGATTCGGTCGCTGATGTGGGCCACCACTGCCAAGTTATGCGCGATAAACAAATATGTGAGCCCCAATTCCTGCTGAAGATCATTAAGAAGATTCAACACCTGGACCTGAATTGACACGTCTAATGCCGAAACTGGCTCATCGCATATAATCAATTTTGGGTTGAGGGCGATGGCTCTAGCAATCCCAATGCGCTGACGTTGGCCACCACTAAATTCATGGGGATATCTATCCACGAATTCTGAGCCAAGACCTACCATGTCCATCAGTTTGATGACCTGCTTGCGTCTTTCATCCCGAGAGCCAACCCGGTGGATATCAAGCGGCTCCTGAATAATACCCCCAACCGTCATTCTGGGATCAAGTGAGGCATAGGGGTCCTGAAATATCATCTGTAGTCGCTGGCGCACGGGTTTCAGGTCGTTGTCTGACATAGTTGCCAGATCCACATCCTCGAAAATAATCTGTCCCGCAGTAGGGCGATGTAATTGCAGAACTGTGAGGCCCAAGGTCGATTTGCCACAACCGCTCTCACCCACCAGTCCAAACGTCTCTCCAGCTTCTATTGAGAAGGAAACACCGTCAAGAGCCCGGACTACGTCCGGTTCGCTCCCGCGTCCCATTGCCTTCTCTAGCAGGAAATGTTTGGTAAGATTCTTGATGTCTAATAGTGTTTCCGCCAAAGCACCCTCCTCAAATGACGCTTCAATCAGTAAAGCCAACAGGAACAGTCATGGTCTGCCCCAACTTCCTTTAGCTGCGGTTCCTGATCGCACTGCGCGGTTCTGTGGCTACACCGTGGGGCGAAGCTGCAGCCCGGCGGCATCGCTGTCAGATTTGGCGGTGCTCCTTCAATAGGTTCAATGCGCTCTTTTACATTTTCCCCCATTTTGGGGACGGATCTCAAAAGTCCGTTGGTATAGGGGTGCTTAGGATTCTCGAACAGCTCATCAACTGGTGCAGTTTCCACGATCCTACCTGCATACATGACAATGACGCGGTCACACACCTCCCCCACTACACCCAAATCATGCGTAATTATCACCACCGACATATTTAACTCAGCCTGAATCTTCTGCATCAGCTCCAGAATTTGAGCCTGAATAGTCACATCTAGTGCTGTAGTAGGCTCATCCGCTACCAGGAGTCGTGGATTACACGCAATGGCCATAGCGATCATAACCCTTTGGCGCATACCACCGCTGAACTGGTGTGGATAGTCATTAAGTCTATTCTCCGGACTTGGGATATTCACAAGCTTGAGCAATTCAATAGAACGGTCCTCGGCTTGTGTCTTATTCATACCCATATGGATCTGCAGTGGTTCGCGCAACTGCCAGCCAATGGTCAACACCGGATTCAGGGAAGTCATGGGATCCTGAAATACCATGGCGACATCGTTTCCGCGGATCTTTTGCATACTTGACTCGGGTAGAGTTCGTAAATCAACCGGTTCCTTTCCGTCTCCAGGCGAAAACATGATACGACCACCTACCGTCTTGCCAGGCGGATCCGGGATCAACTGCATTATTGAGAGCACTGTGGCACTCTTGCCGCATCCACTTTCCCCAACAATGCCTACCGTTTCTCCCTCCGCTACTGAGAAACTGATATCATTTACAGCCTTGACCACGCCGGCCCTGGTGAAATAATGAGTTTCAAGATTCTCTACACTGAGCAATGCGTCCATGTCTATCCTTCCCAAATGAGGGACTACCGAGTTTCTGAATAAACCATCCGGATGTAACAGATCAGACGGCACCACGACAATAAGCCGTCAGGCATCGGCTCCGTCAATGATTCAATCCGTTGCGTGCGATTAGATTAGAAGACCTTGATTCTAATGCCTTCCTTCTTAACGTGCTTTATGAGGATGTCTGTGTCGTCTATCAGCCGCTGGATCCGCAGGTAGAGTTCGTCATCCTTGATGAGTCGTCCAGCTGTGCCCTCGCCGCCCTTCAGTCTTGATGCCACTGTCCGGATATCGACAAGAACACCACGTATCCCACCCAAGACCTCGGGCAATTCCAGACTGACTTTCTGCAGATTGGTAAATGTTGTATCAATCTTACCCCGATTGTCGACCAATATCTCATTGACCTGGCCGGTTATGTGGGTCACTTGATCAACCATGGCACGAATACTCTTCTCATTGGTATTTAGCATTCTGTCCACGTCCGTAATCGTGCGGTTCACCCGATCAAGTAACTCCTGTGCTTTGTCCAGCGTAACAAGGAATTCCCCCGGTTCCTCATCGCTCGACAGAAATCTGTCTACCGAGGCGGTAATCCGCTGCGTATTCTTTGCTATATCCGAAACCGTGAACAGTAGTTCCTCAACTGCGATTCCCTCTTCGCCGATAATAATGTCCTGCGCCTTAAGCAATGGTGCCTCAGGTGTGCCGGGCGTTATATTAAGGTATTTCTCCCCACCGAGAATTCCGATTGTTTTGACAGTCGCCTTGGAATTGGTTTTGATAGCTATGGTATCATCCATTTGAATTAGGAGCTCGACCTGTTGATTTTCGTTGATGCCGACACTGGTGACTACTCCGACCGTATGTCCGGCAACCCGAACATCAGATCCCGGATTCAGGCCACCACTCGTTCCTGCCGGAAACTGAACGACCAACTCCATTCGCGAATGGAGCAATTCTGCCAAATTTCCGTAAAAGAAAACCATCGAGGCAAGCGTCAAAGCTGCAAGGACTACTACGAGTCCAACGCGAATTTCAGAATGTTGATATTTGATGGCACAGCTCTCTATTGCGCTTCTTCAAATAGCGCCTTTTCGTACTCTTCACGTGATTTGCGAAACTGAATGGGGCCGTCCGGATCTCCATGCATAAACTGCCGTACAGAGGGTTCCGGGGACGCTAGAAGCTCTTCGGGTGAGCCTTGATGAAGTATCCGACCCTGGTACATCAAGGCCATATGATCCGCAATTTCTACAGCGCCCATTATATCATGCGTTACCAAAATAGACGTAATACCGAGGACTTGATTGAGGTCCTTTATCAACTTCGAGATTGCGCTGGCTGCAATCGGATCGAGGCCGGCAGTAGGCGCATCATAGAGAACTATTTTTGGATCAAGTGCGATGGCCCTTGCCAGACCAACCAACCTCTGCATACCGCTGCTCAGTTGAGACGGCAGATACTGGTCAAAGTCGCTAAGACCCACCTGATCCAGCTTCATCTTGACAATGATCGCCACCACGGATTCATCGAGATCCGTATTCTCCACCAGCGGCAACGCTACATTTTCTGCAACAGTTATCGATTTGAACAGCGCAGCCTGTTGAAAGAGTACTCCCATTTTCCGCCGTACATCATTGAGAGCCAGGTCTTCGAGGGCATGTATGGGGCTACCGTCAACCCAAATTTCACCGGAATCTGGCTTCACAGCTCCTACCAGCATCTTCAGAAATGTGCTCTTGCCACCACCACTACCGCCGATAATTGCAGTGATCTCGCCCTTGGAACAGGTCAGAGACAGATCATCGAGCACCTTGAGATTGCCAAAGGTTTTGGAGAGTCCTTGGACGCGAATCATGGCATAATCTCGCTATAGATAGAACATGATGGTCATGAAGCCGTTGAGTAAAATGACTGAGATCGTGCAGGTAACAACAGATACCATGGTGGCGCTACCGACTTCCTCTGCGCCTCCCTCAGTATTCACACCTTGATAGCAGGATACCAGAATAATGACAATCCCAAAGATAACACTTTTGAATAAACTGAACGTAACATCAGTTAAGGTACATGCCCCCAAGACGCCGTCCAAGTAACTCTGAAAAGGCAGATCCAGGCCAAAGGTCGCTATAATAAGGCTTGTAGTCATACCTATCAAATCGGCTAGAATAGTCAAACACGGGAGCATGACCACAGTGGCAATAAATTTCGGTACCATGAGGTATTCGACGGGCTCAATAGCCATTACCTCCAGCGCTAGTACTTCGTCGTCCGTCACCATAGTACCTAGTCGCGCTGTAACCATTGACCCTACACGTCCAGCTAGCACGACCCCGGTAAGCAGTGGACTGAGTTCGCGCACAAGGAAGACCGTAACGAGCTCAGGAACATAGTCGGGTATGCCAAAAGCTTGGAATTGCGGACCTATGATTACGATAATCACAGTGCCAAGAGAAACTGACATTGTCCCGATTAGCGGAAATGACCGTGCCCCAAGATCATCCATCTCTTGGATGACATTTCGCCAGCGCAATGGCCGACCTACCCATGGACCAACAAAGATCCAATAGAGAATATCCCATCCGAGATACGAGATGTTCGTTACATGTGCGAAAAAACGTATGGTCTTGCGCCCGATCCAACCGAAGGTATTGGAAATCATGTTGGATTAAGGCTGATCGTCTACGGCAGCTTCTGTCGTGTCGTAGACCTTGAAAACACTGTCAAGTCGTGCCAGTTTGAATACGTCCAAAACTGCGGAGTTCAAATCGGAGAGTCGGAAAGTGATTCCTCGCTTCATTGATGATTGCAGTCCCTCTACCAGCGTCGCAATCCCGGAACTGTCCATGTAGCTCACTTTTGATAGATCAACCACGACAACCCCGGCTCCTGATGCGATAATTGGTGTCAACTGGTCTCTCAGTTGCGAGGCGCTACCCATATCTACCTCTCCATTTATTGCCAGCACGGCTATTCCGGCAGCCGGGTGACGGAGAACTATTTCTAATGCCATGTCAGTCTACCTTTTCGGCCGTCTCGGCGACCCTGTATTTTATGGACATCCTCAGTAAGGTTCCCACATCGTTATTGATATCATACGACACCTCATCCATAACGCATTGAATAAAATGTGTACCAAGTCCACCCGGACGAACGTCGTCAAGGTCACGTGGGGTAATGGAAGTCACATCAGGCTTCTTACCAAAGTCACGTATGGTGAATTCGAGCTGGCCAGTTGTATCTGACACAGACACTGATATTTTCTTAGTGTCATCGAAGGCGTAGGCGTACTTTATCACATTCGAGCATGCCTCGTCTACTGCGAGGATAATATGTTGTAGTTCGGCGGGATCCAAAGACAGGTCTTCCATGTACGCCTCGAGTACACGGCGGACGATACGCAGGTATTTGGGGCTGCTAGGTACTGTCACGGTAACCGATCCGTCGAGCGCCGTAACATCACTCATCACTCAACTCCCATGCACAGCATAGTCAGGTCATCGTGAGATGGTCGGTTCCCAGTAAACAACAGCAGTTCGCGCTGAACGGCTTGGATCATACCGTCGGCACTTTCTGGTCCGCCTTCAAGTATATCGGAAAGTCGCTCAAGTCCAAACTCTTCCTTTGAGGCACTTCGGGCCTCCATGACACCATCCGTATAAGCGAGTATCATGTCGCCCTGTTCAATTGGAAAGCACTGAGCCTGAAAGTTCGCGTCGGGTAATATACCAAGCGGGCATCCTCCCGTTTCATCCAGAGCAACCACTTTACCGTCGATTCCCCGCCTCATCAACGGTGGAAGGTGTCCTGCGTTGATAACGGTTATCAGTCTCTCTTTTATTTCTATCAGGATATACAAAAGGGTAACAAACATGCCCCTACGACTTCTTTCCACAAGCATATTATTGACTCGGCTAACCACTCTTGTCGGTATATGTTCAGACAAGGCAATTACCCTGAAATCGCTCATCAATCTTGCCATGTATAGTGCAGCTGGAACCCCTTTTCCAGATACATCACCTACTAGAACACCAATTCTATTATCGGGAAACTCGATGTAATCGAAAAAATCCCCGCCGACTTCCTGTGCGGATATATAGGTCGTAGCAAAGGAAAAGCCGGTTATATCGGGTGCGTGTTGGGGAAGAAAGCTCTGTTGTATTGTTGTGGCAAACTGAAGATCTTGCTCTAAGCGTTGCCGCGTCAAGAGTGCTTCATGCATTCTAGCGTTTTGAATGGCGATTGCCGCCTGTATACAGAAGGCTTCAAAGAGTGCCAAATCTTCTTTGTTGAACCTTTCGCCATTAATTCTGTTGATGACCTGAGAGACGCCGATCACGACTTGATTCGAGACAATCGGTACGCAGATCATCGATCTTGTACGGTAGCCGGTTTTTTTGTCATAGGCAGGATCAAATTTAGGATGTTCGTAGGCATCATCAATGAGTTCCGACTCGCCGGATTGAGCCACCCAGCCTGCAATACCATGACCTTTCTTTAATGGAGGTAGGGCTTTTAGCTCTCCGCCTGCCCCACCTTCTATAATGTAGGGCATCAGATCACAACTATCCGAATCCAACAAAAAGAGACTACCTGCCTCTGCATTGGCCACCCTTTTTGAGGCGGCCATAATCCGTGTAAGGAGATCTTCCAGAACAATAGTCGAGTTCATGAAGGCGGTGATCTCAACGAGTTTCGCGAGGTTCCCCGAGCGTTCTATAGCCTTCAGGTAGGATTCTTTACTATTTCGGTCTTCAGATCGCCTGGAAGGACCACGGCGGTTGGCGGGTATCGTCTCGGCCTTCTCTGACCGGTCCGACGGCATGGCAGGGGTCCTTTCTTAGGATCTGCCCACTTATGGGTATGCATTTATTTTAAATAAGGGCTCGTGCCTCGCTGAGTCCTATCAGGCCTGCTCCTTCGATTCCTCAGATTCTTCTATCGTCTTCTTCTGCACATCCTGCGGCATATCATCATAGCGCAAAAATCTGCGGCTGTGGCTTCCTCGGCCGTGAGTCATAGATCTCAAAGCTGTAGAATATCGGTACAGCTCTGCAAGCGGTACCTCTGCTCGTACCAACTGAAGTCCGCCCTTCTGATCCATTCCAAGGATGCGGCCTCGTCTCGCGGACAGGTCTCCCATCACATCACCCATATAATCCTCGGGTACAAGGACTTCCACCTCGTAAACCGGTTCAAGTAGTACAGGGCGGGCGTCTTTGACAGCACTCTTGAATCCCAATGATGCCGCGATTTTGAATGCCATCTCGGACGAATCTACGGAGTGGAATGATCCATCATACAAAGTGGCCTTAATGTCAACAACAGGGTATCCCGCGACCACACCCTCATCCATGGCTTCCTGTATTCCTTTATCAACCGCCGGGATGAAACGATGGGGTACGGCGCCACCAACTATCTCATCCACGAACTCGTATCCGTGTCCTCTGAGTGAGGGTTCTATTTTTATCCATGCGTCCCCAAATTGACCACGTCCGCCAGATTGTCTTTTGAAGCGTCCTTGTTTTTCGGATGTACCACGAATGGTTTCTCTGTATGGAAGCCGTGGTTTGACCATATCGACGGAGACACCGAATCGTCGTTCTAAACGTTCCACTACCATTTCCAAGTGCATTTCTCCCGCCCCGGCAAGAATCATCTGCTTGAGTTCAGGATCGTATCTATTTATAAACGATGGGTCTTCTTCGTGTAGGCGGGATAAACCCATACTGATCTTTTCTTCATCCTCTTTACTTTTCGGTGACACGGCCACCTCGGCAACCGGGTCCGAAAAGGTGATTCGTGGCAATGTTATCTTGTTTGCCCGACTACAGATTGTATCACCTGTATGCGTATCCTTTAGCTTTACTACGGCTGCAATTTCTCCGGCACGGACGGTTCCCATCTCGGTTCGTTCACGTCCCAGAGTTATGTACATTTGTCCGAATCGTTCAGTCGTATCTTTTGAGGTATTGTAGACGTCATCGCCATGCCTTATTGCCCCTGAATACACCCTGAAATATGATAGTTCGCCAATATGTTGTTCTGAAACTGTTTTGAATATCAGGGCAGAGAGTGGTCCCGAACTGTCCGCTTCCAGTAGGAGTTCTTCGTCCGTCCCATCTTGAAGTGCCCTGAAGGTTGGCCTGTCCGTAGGGGAGGGCATAAGCGTGGTTATTGCGTTCAATACGGCTGATGTACCAATGTTGTGCGAGGCTGAGGTGCATAGAGTAGGATATATAGATCCAGTACAGATCCCTTTCCGTAACGCATCGAGGAGTTGTGCTTGGGTTAATTCCCCTGCTTCAAAGTACTGTTCTAGAAGTTCGTCGTTCGATTCCGCGACTATCTCCATAAGTTTTTCGCGGTATTCCATGGCAATATCAATTTGGTTTTCCGGGATATCCCCCAGTGTTGGCTTTCCGTCCCCCTCAACTTGATAGTTCAACGCTTTCATATTTATGAGATCTATTACTCCTGAAAACGATTCATTTTCGCCAATAGGGAGCGTGATAGGGACAGCTTGTGTTCCATACCTCTGTTGTACACGCGAAAGTGTGTCAAAAAAATCTGTGTGCTCCTTATCAAGTAGATTAATAACTATCATGCGCGGAAGACCATATTCGTCCGCATATTTCCATGCCCTATCGGTTTCTACCTCGATGCCTTCCAGGGCCCGAAGCATCACGATCACTCCGTCGGCGACTCGCATAGCACATTTTACATCGCCGGTAAAGTCAGTGAAGCCAGGCGTATCGAGGATATTGATGGTGCATTGATCCCACTCGCAGTATAACGGCGTTACTCCCATAGATATTTTATGGTCTATCTCTTCCTGTCGATAGTCTGAAGTCGTGTTGCCTGTTTCGATTGTTCCCAGGCGGGATATCTGACCAGTCGTATACAAGAGGGCCTCTGCCAGAGAGGTTTTCCCGCTACCTCCGTGCCCTGCGAGACAGATATTACGTAAATTAGCCTGGTTATAGTCTCTCACCGGTGCCCCCCCTTGCCTGGTTCAGTTTAGTCTTTTTCGGGTATCTTCTTGGTGGTTTTATCGTTTGTAGGTATGAGTTTCATTTTATTAAGAGGGGTTCGGGATGTCAAGTACTTCACTGACGGCTTGCGAGGAGAGTTGAGGGATAGATTATAAATATAAAAAAAGCCGGAGAGACTGGAATTCACCAATCTCTCCGGCATTAGATCTCCCGGCAGCGCCCTACTCTCCCACAAGGTCACCCTAGCAGTACCATCGGCGCAAGAGGGCTTAACGACTCTGTTCGGAATGGGAAGAGGTGTGGCCCCTCCGCTATCACCACCGGAAGAAACTCACTTGACAATACATAGGAAGTACGGGAGACGACATTTTTTCATTGAAGCGCTGGTCAAGCCTCACGGCTGATTAGTACCAGTCGGCTGAATGGCTCGTTACCTCACCACTTACACCTCTGGCCTATCGACCTCGTAATCTCCAAGGAGCCTTTAGGGGCTTACGCCCGGGACATCTAGTCTTGAGGTGGGCTTCCCACTTAGATGCTTTCAGTGGTTATCCCGTCCGAACGTAGCTACCCAGCGATGCGGCTGGCGCCACAACTGGTAAACTAGAGGTTCGTCCACTCCGGTCTTCTCATACTAGGAGCAGAGCCTCTCAAATGTCCTACGCCCGCGACGGATAGGGACCGAACTGTCTCACGACGTTCTAAACCCAGCTCGCGTACCGCTTTAATCGGCGAACAGCCGAACCCTTGGGACCTTCTCCGGCCCCAGGATGCGATGGGCCGACATCGAG
>JABIQT010000135.1 GCA_018667995.1 Candidatus Latescibacterota bacterium | reverse complement strand
GAGGAATCGCAGGATATCGCGGCCGCTTCGATTGGAACAACCTGAAATGAGCTTCTTCAATGTAATAGATATCCCACGGTGAAAAGCTCAGGGAATCCTCATACCAGCACCCAAAAAGCTTAGCCATCAGCACAAAGCATGTCAAGCGCTTTCCCCCGTCACAAGGGGAAAGCGCGTATTCTTGGCCTGGTGATTAGAGCAGCTCTGTATCCCACTCTCTGGCCGCTAACAGTCTACTCTTGGCCTGCGGTTATTCCTGCTCAAAGGTATCGAAAATCGTATTCTGCGCAATATCAAGCCAGCAATCCGTGTTTCATGGTTGACGCGTATTGTCGCCCTGTTTACCATGGCACCATAGACCAACACTCACCTGGCCCGATACAGGCATTTGACACCGATGTGGAAACGGCGCCCTGCCCTATAGTAGCAGTCAACGGCCTGATTTGACTTATCTTATACATTGAGGAGCTGCTTTGAGTGAAGTAACAGTAGAGCAGTTGCAAGACATGTTGGAACACGTGCCATTCGTGAAAGTACTGAATCTTCAGGTACTTGACGTAACGAAAGGTGAGTGTCACGTCAAGATGCCTTTCAATGCTGACCTCCTGCAATACTACCATATTATCCATGGCGGCGCCATTGCGTCACTGGCAGACAGTGCCATGTATCTGGCACAGACAACACTCAATGGCATAACCAAAAATACGGTAACGATTGAGATGAAGATCAACTATCTTTCGCCGGCGCAAGAGGGGGATCTGACGGCGCAGGGGCGGGTAATAAAGAATGGCAAGAAGATCATTTACGGCGACGTTATGATAACTGGGTCAGCAGGCAAACAGATCGCCCACGCTACGGTGACCTATATGCGGCTGGAATATGATATGAGGGAGTAAATTATGGGACTGAAGATATCACAAGTGGATGCCTTTACGGACAGGCCATTCGCCGGAAATCCGGCGGCCGTCTGCGTGCTCCCCGAAGCAAGGGAAACCGAGTGGATGCAGAACGTGGCACAAGAAATGAACCTCTCAGAAACCGCATTTCTTGTGAAGGAAAACGACTTGTACAACCTGCGATGGTTCACCCCCGGAATCGAAGTGGAGTTGTGCGGCCATGCTACGCTGGCAAGTGCCCACGTGCTCTGGGAGGAAGGCCATCTCGAGCCCGATCAGCAGGCACGGTTCTCGACACGAAGCGGTATCCTGACGGCCGACAGAATTGGAAGCCAGATAGAGCTGGATTTCCCCGCAGTAACGGAGTCGGCGTCGGATCCGGCTGACGGTCTGCTTGAGGGGTTGGGAATCGACGCCGTTTATGTGGGCAGAAATCGAATGGATTACCTGGTCGAAGTGGCTTCTGAAGAGATCTTGAGAGCTATGACTCCAAACTTTTCGCAGCTAAAGTCGGTTGATGTGAGAGGCATCATCGTCACCAGCAAAGCCTCGAGGTCTGGGCTCGATTTTGTATCACGGTTTTTCGCGCCCAATTCAGGCATTGACGAAGATCCGGTGACGGGCTCTGCCCACTGCAGTCTGGGTCCCTATTGGCGCAAACATCTCAACAAAGATTCATTCACCGCTTATCAGGCTTCCGCGCGCGGTGGAACTGTGAAAGTGCGGCTGGTCGACGACCGGGTGCGACTCGCTGGAAGCGCCGTAACCGTCATGCGGGGAGAATTGCTGATCTAACCACAATTGGGAGAATGAGAAGATGACTGATTTACGGTTTCCCATTGGCGATTTTGCCTTCGACGGGGAGATGACACCGGAGAGGCGCCAGATTTTCATTCAGGAGATTGAGGCCCTGCCTGATCTAATACGACAGGCGGTATCGGGACTCTCGACGACTCAGATAGATATGCCCTATCGGCCGGCCGGATGGACGATTCGCCAGGTTATCCATCATCTTCCGGACAGTCACATGAACAGCTATATCCGCATGAAGCTGGCCTTGACGGAGGAGAATCCCACTATTCGACCATATTTCGAGGATAGATGGGGGGAGTTGGTAGATGGCCGGGACGGCCCCATAGAGATGTCGCTGGCTCTGCTGGATGCCCTTCACGAACGCTGGGTATTGATGTTACAAGGGCTGTCAGATGATGACTTAGCGCGCACATTTGTTCACCCGGAAATGGGTAAAACGCTGAGCATCGACACGAATATTGCCCTGTACGCCTGGCACGGAAATCATCACCTGGCACATATCACGAGTCTTCGCGGAAGGAAGGGGTGGTAACGGTGCACAAGACCGATTCAAAGAGCACAGGGCGATTGGGGATATCGGCCGGCTCGGCCACATGACGCCCATCGATCATATTCCACGGGTAAAGCTAACCTCTCTGCCCACCCCCATTGAACCCCTGTCCAATCTATCAAGACATCTCGGCGGCCCGAAAATCCTGGTGAAGCGCGACGACCTTACCACACTGGGAATGGGCGGCAATAAGACCCGCAAGCTGGAATTTCTGGTAGCCGATGCACTGGAACAAGGGGCGGACACCCTCATCACCACCGGTGGTGTGCAGTCAAATCACTGCCGACTCACGGCCGCGGCGGCCACACGGCACGGGTTGCACTGTGAGCTGATCCTTGGCGCTGACTCGGTGCCGCAGGGGGTATCAAGTGGCAACCTCATGCTGGACCAGATCTTGGGGGCACGGCTTCATTTTGTGCCTTTGGCACAGCGCAATCAGAAGATGGAAGAAGTGGCGGCGGAGCTACGTAAAACAGGGCGTACGCCGTACATAGTTCCACTTGGCGGCTCCAACGGCCTCGGCGCCATCGGATATGCGAATGCCATGGTGGAGCTCAAGGGGCAACTGTGCCACATGGATTGGCTTGTCGACCACATCATCTTTCCGACAAGCTCCGGTGGGACGCAAGCAGGCATGCAACTTGGCGCCCACATTTCAGGTTTTCAAGGTCACTTGACTGGAATCAGCATCGACCAAACATTGGATAACGGGTTTCCGGAATCCCTGGCATCCATTGCCAATGATGCAGCCGGGATATTAGGATTGGAATGGGTCGCGACCCCGGGCCAATTTGCCCTCAATGCCGACTATCTCGGTGGAGGCTATGGGGTGATGGGGGATCTCGAAAGGGAGGCCATCGTCCTGGCGGCCCGGACAGAAGGCCTCTTTGTCGACCCTGTGTATTCTGCCAGAGCCCTCGGGGGAATGATCCATATGATTGATCAGGGAACACTACCTGCTGGAGAGACTATCCTCTTCTGGCACACTGGCGGGACACCCGCTCTCTTCGCCTATGCGGATGCTCTTGATGCGTAACGGGAGCAGTAGCTATCTGATTAATCGGGTATAGGATGTAGGTTCCCGGAAGATACCGCCACTCTCCCGGTAGTATTCGTCACCCAGGACATAACGTCCATCACGAGGCGAAAGCCACGGTGCATCGAGTATCGGAAACTCCGACAGAAGGCGCTGCCAGGCCCCATAGTTCTCAGGACCGTTTGATTCAAGAATGCCTCCCCTGATACCCGGAAAATCGGGGAGCCTGGCCGCCACGTTTTTATTCCATTCCACCAAAACCGGCACACAGGCATTATCCGCCACAAACGGAATTGCATTTGCACGAAGCGCAGCCTCGATCATATCAAACGACATCGATAGTGTTTTGCCGGCCGGCTTAATGGTTACAGCACCATAGCCCTGTGCTGCCCTGACCGACACATCCTCCACCGTCTGAAGGCTCTCATCTGCCGCGAATAGAGCCGGCAATCCGTGAACAGCGACCACATCAGGTTCCTGAAAAGGTTCCTCCACAAGCACGATGTTGCTCAACATATCATTTCGTTCGGCGTGTTCGAGCAATCGTGCCATAGTTTCCCTGTATTTATACCGTCCGTTCGCATCGAGATAGTATGCCACGTGGCCCGACTCTGTGCCCTCCGTCTCGTGGCGCTCCGCCAGAGCATGGATCTCAGACAGACGCTTCATATCAGCCTGAAGCATGTCCTCCTCAGAACCGGGCTGACCTATTTTTATTTTCAACAGGAAGGCACCACGCTCGAGGAGTTCGGTCAGCTGGGCGCCAGTCATATTGTACCCCACAGCTGGGACTGTAGCGATGGTAGCCTGTCTTCGATTAAGGTAGTGCTGTAAATGTGGTGGTATCAGATCGTCAAATGTCGTAATGCCCCGTTGCCGTGCGTGGAGTACCCATGCGGCGTTATCGAGGGCGACCAGAGCGATCATGGAAAAGGTGAGATTAAGATCCTTGGACCCGGTTATGGACTGACCATACTCGTGCACTTCCGGGAGAAGCTCGGAAAACATTTTTCGGGGATCAGCGAAGGAGCGTTCTTTCACCAACTGAAGCGCATGTTCAAGAATTGCGGCCTGGAGCAAGTTTCCGCCCACCTCGGTGTGACCCGCAAATATGTCGGGATCGGACCACAGCACGGCCAAGCCGCCCACACCAAATGCCTCCCGTCCGTCAGAATCTGTCAGTCTGACGATCAAGTTCCATTTCTCATGGAATGAGGATCCTTTGAAACCAAAGGGTTGCGCAAAGGGCTCTCGCTGGATCTCAAGAGCAGTATCTACAATATGCATGATGGTTCGCGGATAGAGTGGAGGGGATGGTGACGACTCAGATCAATGACTGAGGGAGTACAGAATATAGTTGATGCCCAACTTATAAGCTTTGAGGCCTTCATAGGGATCGGAAACCGCCCACTCCCAGCCGTCACCTATATCATTGTCCCAGTTCAGCAGCACCATCAGGCGCCCTTTCTCATCGGTAATGCCGTAGCATTTCGGAGCAGACATACGACGGCGGCCCTGAATTGAGGGAATCTTGTCTATGGAGTAAAAGGAGTGAAATATGGGGTGATCCGAAGTAATCTCCTCGAGCGTATATTCTGGTAAGACCCGCCTTAGTTGCCCCGCAAAATGCTGTAAGCCTCCGGCTCCCCATGAGTCGTCTACCATCAGGAATCCACCTCGT
>JABIQT010000136.1 GCA_018667995.1 Candidatus Latescibacterota bacterium | reverse complement strand
GGATATCCACCCTCGGAACAAGCAGGATGTAGGTCTGAGGCTGGCGCTCGGGGCACTCGGAGTCGCCTACGAGAGGGACATCGTCTACGCGGGGCCGATCTACGAAACCATGGAAGTCGAGGACAAACGCGTCCGGCTCAGCTTCAAGAATGTGGGAACGGGATTAATCGCCAGAGAGGGCGCGACACTCTCCGGCTTTGCTATCGCCGGATCCGATAGAAACTTCGTCTGGGCCAATGCAAAGATCGATGGAGATGACATAATCGTGTGGAGTGACACGGTGGATGACCCCGTCGCCGTCAGATACGGCTGGGCAGACAATCCCGACTGCAACCTCTACAACAATGAGGGACTGCCTGCTTCACCATTCAGAACGGATGATTGGCCGGGCCTAACGGTCGGAAAATAAGACAAGCAAAAGGTGATTGAAATTCCTCATCGTTCACACACGCCCACATATATCCACCCATTCGAGGCACAAATCGGCGCCTGATATCCTAAGGTCAGCGCTGCTCACATCGAGTCATGAAAAGGTAATTGCTGATGCATCCATTTGAAGACATCAAGGTTCCGGTCGGCTCTGTAGGAATCCACTGGTTCGGTCAAAGCACCTTCGCCATCAAAGACGCAGCGGGAACCATCGTGCAGGTCGATCCCTACTATCCCCGCGAGCGTCCCCCGGAGACGTTTATTCACACCCGGCCTCCTCTCGACGAAGCATCCCTGCGTACTGATTTTGTGCTCTTGACGCACGACCATGCGGATCACACCTGCCTGGAATCCATTGATCGTATACGTGCGGCGTATCCTGAGGTAAGGTTCGTCGCCCCGGTAGAAAGTGCACGGTCCATGCAGGAAGCAGGTATTTCAGAGGGAGAGATCGAGGTTGTTGCCGCGGGAGATAGCGCGAAAATTGGCAGTATGACCGTGTACGCAATCTGGGCCAAACCACCCGAAGGTTTACCTGGCGATGATATTGCCCCACCGGATGTTACGCATCTTGGTTTTGTGCTGGATACAGGTGGAAAGCGCATCTACATCTCTGGAGATCCGGTTCATTCTTTCGCGGACCACGAGTCTCTGCTCGAACCGGTCCGTGCGCTCAAACCGGACGTGGGGCTACTCACTTGCCGACCGCAGCGTAGTGAGTTCCCATCCTATGAAGGAGCCAGCAGAATGGCCGTGGCTGTCGGCCTTAAGTATGCCATGCCGACGCATCACGGTTGTTTTGTCGGGGGAGATGATCCCATGGATGTGTGGGTAGCAGCACTTCCTAGCCGTGGACCAAAGCCTCTGTTGATCGACTACAACCAGGCTGTGGTTTTATAGGAATGATTAGCAGCGGATTGGTACATCGTCCGACTCTTGCCGCGCTATTAATGGGGCATTGGGGCTTGTAGAAGCGCTGACGCACAATACCAACGCAGTATTGAGAAGGGGCCAAATCGGCCGACCCGGACAATGGCTCCAGGCGGTTATCCGCGGCAGCTACCGTCTTCTATCCAAGCATCCGTTCCACGGCCTCTCCCACCTCTGTCAGCTTGAACGGCTTCCGGATGTAGAAGGTGTTAGGTTTGCTGGCAACAGCTTCCGCACTAAGAGCGGGATCTCCAGAAACGAATATGGTAGGCAGATCAGGGGTATTTGCCAGGACACTGGCCGCAAGCGCGCGACCATCCATTCCGGGCATATTGATGTCCGTAATCAGCATGTCTACAGCATCTGAAGCCAGTGTCTGAAGAGCCTCCTCACCATTAGTCGCGGGTAGAACTTCGTGCCCACCGGCGCTCAGAAGCATCTGCAGTAGCTCCATCACATGCTCCTCGTCCTCGACTACCAGGATCTTTGCCATGTGGCCTCCTGTCTAAGTTTGCTATGCGTTATCTTGAGACGGCATTTTCTGTTCTTCAGTCTGTCACTCTGGAGATCGAATCAACCACGGCCGTGATAACGAAGGCGTCATCCGTAGGACTTCCCCGTAGCTGATCCAAGAGACATTCTGGGAGGCGTCCTGAGTGACCTCCGGCGTCCCACTCTTAGGCGGCAACCCGTTCATGCCGTTACTGTCTTGCGGCGGCGTTTGATCGCGAGCGTCAGGAAGCCCAGCAAACTGCCGGGAATGATCTGAACCAGGGATCCGTAGAATAGCTGCCCGATCAGGGCCTGGCTCCAGTTATCGAAGATGTCGTAATGCGTTCCCAGCTCCCACGTCTTGGTAATCCACCAGAGCACGAACACGGGAAACCTGGAAAGAGGCGCAAAGATGGTTAGACTCAACAAGAGAAGCAGGTACGGATGCGCTTCGTCAGGTAATTTGATGCCCCAATAGACGGCTAACGCCAACGTCAACCATAGTAATCCAATGAGAAAGATAACTGTTTCAGGTAACCCGGCCAATTCCAGGAAAAAGCGAACCGGCGTGACAAGCAGCGCAATCAACACCGGTATTTTGGCAAGATTGAGGGCACGATGAAACATGGCTGACCTTCCTACAATATCCATCCAATGAACCAGACTATCAATGTACGACCTTGCACCACGGAATAGTAGACCGAGCGTTTGTGCACACGTTAGAACGGTAGAACCAACCTGAGTGGATCTGAATCACTCAACTGTCCGACCACCATCCTGCCGCCGAGGATCCTCTCGGCACACTACCCTCGCCACCTACTCAATCGTTGCCTCAATTTTGGTATCACCTTGAAGCGTGCCAGATACAAAATCGGGATAGTCCATGACGGCCAGACTGAGCAGGGGCTGCATAGTCCTGCTAGTCCGCAACGTGGCAATATACAAGAAAGCATAGAATGAACTGGCAACACGGGTATGACCATCTCACGAACATTTCCCAATGTCCTACCCGTCAGTTAGCGCCTTCCACTGAAATTCTTCATTTAATTGGTGAGAAATCAGTAGATTCCATGAACACCGACTCGATGTTCGTGATGAGCAATCCATCGACCTGGGAGGCCTTCTCTACTCGTTGCCACTCAGGGTCCTCGTCGAAGGCTGACCAGTTCGCGTCGGCCGCCTCGCGGCTGTTGTGGGAGATGATGTAGATCAGAGTGTTCTCCGAACCGGGCGTGTCCTGTGGAACCCAATAACCGACGTTGGACATGCCATGCTTCTCGAAAATCGACATGGTGTGATCGCGAAATCGCGCCAACAGACGCGGCAGTTTGCCACCTGCTGCCGTGTAGGTCCGCAGCTCGAAGACGCGACGGGTCTGTGCTTTTGCCGACCAGCTGTCTTTCATGACCACACCAAACGTGAGAAAGATGCCGACCAGTACGATAGGGCGAAGCCACTTCTCCATACCATGCTCCTTGATCAGGTTACACTTGAGTTGGATAGAAAGTCTCTGCGATCTCGATTGGAATCAGGAGTGAGATTGTCAGAGATGGTGGTTCTGGCAATTCCCCGCTTATAGGCCAAAGTCAAGTACACACAAATTGCCTGTCAGTTCAAGGCAGCGTTGCGCGATCTCAGTCAATCGCCAGCGAGTAGGGGACCGCGCAATGCCCGGTTGCTCTACCACATCCATCACGATGCGCAATCACCACTATCTAAGTGCTGTCGATACCGTAGCGCATGGTGCGTTCAATGGCATTTCGGTGATTTGGAGAATGATCGTGCTGGGTATACGCAGGAAAACAAGATGCCATATATCTTTTCAAGACAGGCAAAACACCCGGGTTAGCGCTATCCTCGCACGCCATAATGATGGTGGCGTATCATCCGAAGACAGTGCAGCCAAAGGAAGTGTAAGTCACTACTGTCTCAATAAATATCGCCCTGAGCACCGTGCCACGCAGTGCCCAGGGCACTAGTATAATCTATCTACCATCACGTTAGGGTACCGATAGTTCGTCGGTCTGCCCAACCCCCGAAACGATCAACCCAATACGGACTTGAACTCTTTGAGGAAAATCTCCGTCTCATCGAGGGTTCCGGCTGACACTCTAATCCAGGTCTTGAGATCCGTAAGACCACTGTTACTGATCCGCACACCGCGCTTCTCCAACTCTTGCTTCACGGTGTCGGAATCCATGTTCGCGTTGACTGTCAGAAAGTTACTGTGCGACTTGATATATTCTAGCCCCATGGTATCGAATTTGGCGTAACACCGCTCCTTGAAAGCTTGAACCATCCGTAGGGTGCGTCGCACATGTTCCTTATCTTTGACCGCCGCAACACCAGC
>JABIQT010000370.1 GCA_018667995.1 Candidatus Latescibacterota bacterium | reverse complement strand
GCCGCATTACCAGATCTTGTAAAGGGCCCGGAGCTCCTGGCCGCAAACGCTCTCTCAAGTGCGACTTGGGGCATCATGTTAACGGTCGGGTCTGCCATCGGTGGTGGCGTGGCGATGGTTTTCGGTAGAGACGCCTCATTTATACTGAACGGTGTCAGTTTCTTCATCTCCGGTTTGTTTGTGTTGAGAATTGTGTTGCCGAAGACTCATGCCACAGGTTCACCGACACATTTCTTTTCCGATTTCGTCGCCGGTATCGGATACATAAAACGTGATATGTTGACACGGGTGTTCTTGCCCGCCAAGGCCGTTTGGGGATTGGGCAGCGGTGCTGCCGTCATGCTCTATGCTCTCTTCGGTGGCCAGGTGTTCGACAAAGGCGATGCGGGCATTGCAATTCTCTTCACGGCTCGCGGCGCAGGTACCTTGATCGGAACACTCGGTATGAAGTTCTTGCCTACTCCCAATCTTGCGAGTCTGCGCAAGGGGATATTCATAGGGTTGGCCAGCTACGGTCTGTTCTTTATCGTGTTCTCGTTTTCACAATCCATATGGATAGGTGCAGCATGTCTGATGTTATCCACTTGCGGTAGTATGGTTATGTGGGTTTTTTCCTCGCTCGGGCTTCAATTAGTTGTCGACGAGGACTTCCGCGGACGTGGTTTCGCGGCAGACGGAGGATTGTTTACCCTCGCCACAGCGATTTCGACGCTTGCTGGTGGCTTATTTCTCGATCTTTTCGATCCGCGTGTAGTGGCCTTTGGTGCAGGAGCAATTGGGATTGCAGCGGCTACTCTCTGGTTTCTGTTGTCACGTTCGGTTCCCATGGAAAGAAAGGCAGATTCGCCCTTATCAGCCAAGACCGGATAGCCATACGGCCCTTAGTGCTCGAGAACTCCAGCATATTTATCCACGAGGTGTGGTCATGAGTCCTTTCTGTTCTTCCACTTTCTTCACCACTGACAGATGGCTTTTCTCCGGTCACACGATTTTCACCATTATTGACCGTTTGTCGGCTACCCGCTTTGGGGACACCCTCACAGTAAGGCACTCTTTGACACCCATGATTTCGAACCAGACCCCCGGTGTATCCAGGCTGCACTGCACACTCAGGAGAATGAAATGACGAATCGACTATGGTTTGCAGCCTGGCTGATTGCTTCTGTCGTAATCTGTCCAGATCCTTCTTCAGCGCAGAAGGTGACCGGGTATGAATGGTTGGTTATTTCTGATCATGCACATGGCGTCAGCGCCATCGCATTCAGTTCCAATGCTAAGTACATGGCCAGTGCCAGTCTTGATAAGACCGTCAAGATATGGGAGATGCCAAAAGGAAAGCTTAAGCGCACTCTGACCGGTCATATCGAGGGCGTATCAGCAGTGGCTTTCAGTCCCAACAATAAGCTACTTGCTAGCGCTAGCGCGAATCGAACTATCAAAGTATGGGCAGTTCACAATGGTCAGATGCTTTACTCGCTTCAGGATCATAGGCAGGCCATTACTTCTGTCGCATTCAGCCCTGACGGTTCCGTTCTGGCAAGCGGGAGTCTGGACTCATCAGTCAAGCTCTGGTCCGTGAAGAAAGGTAAACTCCTGGCTACACTACTGGGGCACCACGGTAGGGTAACGGATATAAACTTCAGTCCTAAATCAAAACTACTCGCCAGTGCAAGTGCCGACGGTACCGCCAAAATATGGTCACTCACCAAAGGGAAGGATCTCTATACCCTCCAGAAGCACACAGGTGCCGTGTTGAGTGTTGCTTTCGATGTAAAGGGAAAGAAGCTGGCCACAGGTGGTGAAGATGGTATGGTGATAGTCTGGGATATGAATGCTGTCAAAAAGGGAGACGTGGCCAATCAGATCATATCTAGTATCGTGGACCACGATGATGCTGTTTTGACGGTTGATTTCAGCCCGAATGGGAAATATCTGGCCAGCAGCGGAGCCGACAAACAGATTATCATATGGGATTTAAAACAGAAGGTGGTGGACACCATTGTATCGGATCACACCGGCACCGTTACCGATGTGGTCTTCAGCCCTGATAAGCGAATTCTGGGATCAGCCAGCATGGATCGAACGGTCAAACTGGTTCTGTAACCTCAATTGCGCCGGACGCGAAATTTGCGCTCGACTTCAAAATCCGGAATGCGCTGGTTGACGAAGGCATCGATAATTAGATCGTCCCCTTCAAGCGAAATTCCGTGAAGTGTTTTGGGGACAAAGAAGAATACCCGCTGCAGAAAGCCAAGTGCCCCTCGTTTCTTTCCTGAGATGCCCCGAACGTCCGAATATCTGAATAGTCCGTCTTCGTAATGAACCTTAGCTGTAACCAGAAAGCCCTTCCTCGATTTCCCTTCTGACCTGTATGTGATCTCGCTTCCCTGAACCAGAACATCCGCATCGAAAATATCCGCATCAAAACCGTAGGTATATTGACGATCATAGATCACACGTATCTGGGTCTGAGTACTGCCTGCAGATGAAACATCGGGTACATAGAGAAAGTGGGACAGATGATCCACGGGGAACATCAATCCCAGTTCGAATCCCTTGCGCGAGGCTTCAGTGACGGCCTTACCGGGCGTATACACTGGCAGGCCGAGACGACTAACCCATCGTGCGAAAAGGGCCGTGG
>JABIQT010000137.1 GCA_018667995.1 Candidatus Latescibacterota bacterium | reverse complement strand
GTCAAGCAGCAATCCCTGTCCGTCACAGGTCATCTGGCGACCGCAGAGGTATAGATCAATAAGATCCGGATCTGATTCTGCATCGGCGTATCCGACGGCGCATATAATACGGCCCCAATTTGGATCATTGCCATAAATGGCAGTCTTTACCAGAGCAGAATTTGCCACTGTCATCCCAATCGCACGCGCTTCATCATCGGATGCAGCACCAACTACTTCTATTTCAATCAGCTTTGTGGCTCCTTCTCCATCCCGGGCAATCTTCTTAGCGAGGACTGTGCACACCTCAACGAGTCCTGCTACGAACTCCGGGTAGCCGGGGCTCTGCTCTGTGCTAATCATAGGATTGGTAGCATTACCGTTGGCAAGTATGAGGACGGTATCATTAGTGCTCATGTCTCCATCAACCGAAAGGCAGTTAAAGGAAGAATCGGTGGCGTGGCACAATGCTGCCCGTAGCGCACCGGGAGCAATGGCTGCGTCGGTGGTCAGGACAGAGATCATCGTGGCCATGTTCGGGCAGATCATTCCTGCACCTTTTGCTATGCCGCCAATCATGATTGTATTAGAGTCAATATCAATCGAAATAGCATGTTCTTTTGGTACCGTGTCGGTGGTCATGATGGCTTGAGCAGCGTCCCTGTCAGGGTCCAATTCTATGCTCGTGACTGACTCTTGAATGCCCTCAAGAATGCATTCCATGGGCAGTGGGCGCCCAATCACTCCAGTGGAGGCGATCAGTACCAGATCCGAGGCGATTCCCATCCCATTCGCCACCTCGTTTACCATCGATTCTGCATCGGACATCCCGGCTTTACCGTTGCAAGCATTTGCATTTCCGCTGTTGACTACAATGGCTTGAGCCAAACCGTTGGAAACGTGGGACTGCGAGAGTAGCACAGGAGATGCTTTTACGCGATTAGTCGTGAACACGCCGGCTGCGCTGGCGGGTTTGTCGGTGGCGATAAGAAGCATGTCCTTTCGCGTGCCCTTAGGTGTGTTAATCCCGCAGCTGATTGTCCGTATCTTGAATCCCTTAGGCCCGAGCAGGCCATCTTCGTTTGTTGACATGCGAGTTCTTTCCTCTGTCTGTCCGACATTCCTGGTCAGGTGACTTATCTGCTGGTGAATTGGCTGGCGCCCGATCTACCATCCGACTTACGAAGGAGCTGTGAATGATGGAATAGCACTATCGAAAAGAGAAGACCAAATCAGCGCTGGTAATGTGCCTGCTACATCAGGCCTTTGCTTCGAAGTTCCGCTGTCGCATTCTCGAAAAGGTCCTGTGCCTCAGCCTTCAGCGACCAGTCAATCACCTCCGTCAGCCCATCCTCAAACGATACACGAGGTTCAAATCCGAGCTCGTTCCGGATCTTCGAGATGTCTGCGATGCAGTGTCGAATATCGCCCTGCCTGAATTTCATGGTAATATCGGGTTTGATATTCTTATGGAGGAGCCGCGCAGTACGGTCAGCTATCTCGCTAATTGCGATGGGAATACCCGAGGCAACGTTGAAGCTCATATAGTCAGCACCGGGCTTCTCCAGAGCGAGCATATTAGCTTGAACGATATCGTGGACGGATACGAAATCTCGCGTCTGCAGACCGTCTTCATATATCACCGGTGGCCGATCGTTCTTGAGTCGACTAAGGAAAATGGCCATCACTCCTGTATACGGATTGGATAATGACTGCCGCGGTCCATATGCATTGAAATATCGAAGCGCTACAGACGGGATCTGATATGTTCGCCCAATGTTAAGGACCATATCCTCCTGGTCTTTCTTCGTTTGGGCGTAGATCGAGCTAGGGTGCTGATACGCCGTCTCTGGTGTGGGCGCATAAGACATCAATCCACTGCAATTCGGACAGTTCTGCTCCCACCTACCCTCCGCCATCTGCTCCGCGGGGCGCAATTCTGGCCGCATAGGACCGCAGGTTGCACAATGATACAGTCCCTCACCGTAGCTACTCATCGAGGCAGCCACCACCAATTTCTCAATCTTGTGAGGATGATTTACGATAATATCGAGCAGGTTGGCTGTGCCGCTGACATTTACGTCTACATACTTTTTTATCTCATACTGGGACTGGCCAACCCCCACAGCTGCGGCTTTGTGAAAGATTGCATTTGCTTTACCTACTACATCCTTCAGCGCGTCATAGTCTCTTACATCTCCGTGAACAAACTGGGCGTGCTTGTTGATGTATTCAGGCAACCGTCCTCCAGCATGCACTTGGGGATCCAGATTATCGAAGATCGTAACACTATGCCCTTTTCGTAGAAGTTCATCGACTATAAAGGACCCTATAAAACCGGCACCACCGGTCACCAGAACATCCATCTTTTACATTCCTCTTGAGTGATTAGAGATCAT
>JABIQT010000138.1 GCA_018667995.1 Candidatus Latescibacterota bacterium | reverse complement strand
TTCATCGGTGGTTCCTGGGATCACTTCACTCCGGGCTTCACATCCACACGCGAGATCAACCTCTTCGATGCCTTTGGGATAGCCATGGTCGGCATTCTATTCTCTTACAACGGTTGGAGCAATACCAATAATGTCGTCGGGGAGGTCAAAGACCCACGCCGTGTACTGCCCCTGGCTATCATGCTCGGACTTGGAACCTGCGTTCTAGTCTATATGGCCGTGAATTGGGCTTTTCTGTATGTAATGAGTGTGGATGAGATTGCGGGTTCCCCGCGAATAGCCGCGGATGTTGCCGAGCGCCTTGTGGGGCCCGTCGGGGGTAGTCTCATATCGCTTGCTGTTTTGGTGTCTACGTTTGGCACGGTGAATGCGGGGCTCGTCTACATCCCACGCATCATGTATGGCATGTCACGCGAAAAACTCTTCTTCAAATGGTTTTCCCATGTGCACGAAACCTACCGCACGCCATCACGTGCAATTGCCACACTGACCGCCTGGAGCGCTGTCTGGGTGTTTCTGGGCTCGTTTCAGGCGATTATCAACGCTATCATGTATGTCCTGTTTATCTTCTACGTGATGTCAATGATAGCCCTCTTCGTCCTGCGCAGGAAATACCCGGATGCCCACCGTCCCTTCAAAGTTCCCGGCTATCCCTATACACCGCTCATCTTCATATCGATAGCAACGATGTATATCCTCTCCGTTTTCATCTTTCAGTTCCCCGTAGATCCTAATACGTGGTATGGTCTCGCCGTACTCGTCCTGGGTTTTCCCGTATACTGGATTTGGTTCAGAGAGAAGGCCAGCTCAGCCTGACGCATGACACGGTTGACATCGTGATGTGGTCGACCGCGATTGCTGCAGCGTGGATCAAACACCGCGGGTGGCACGAGCAGGCGCGTGTGTCCAATCAGCGATGAATGTTTCTTCAGGTCTGTAGACGTCTGCATGCGGATAGGACAGGGAAGAACGTACAGGGGGGAAACTGCTATTTCGACACAACCTCTATCTCATAGATCTTCGGCCAGAGCTTTCCCGTAACGAACAGTCGATCGTTGGCAGCATCATAGGCAATGCCGTTCAAGACGGCATCAGGATCCTGTGTTTCGGAGGGATCAAGCAAGCCAGTCAAGTCGATCCAGCCGACAACGCGACCGTCGACCGGATTTATACGGGCGATCCGATCCGTCTGCCATACGTTCGCATATACTTCTCCGTTTACATATTCCAGCTCATTCAGATTGTCTATGGCCACGCCGTTGGCCAGCACAGCACGGCGCCCAATTTCCTCGAATGTGATAGGATCACGGTAATATAGGATCGATGTTCCGTCGCTCATGATGAATTGTTCGCCGTCGTGGGTCAAGCCCCATCCCTCGGTAGGATACGCAAAGCTCCTCAAGTCCTCGAAGGTATTCTTATCGTAAACAATTCCTGAGTTTGATTTCCACGTTAGTTGGTAGATCCTGTTGTTGAAAATAGTAATGCCCTCGCCGAACAGGATTGACGACAGACGATGGATTTGAAGCACTTCGCCTGTCTCCACCTTTACCCGTCTCAGTGTTGACTCACGGTTTCCCCCTGTGCCACGATAGAACTGGTTTCCCCCTGTACCTTCGTAGAATACGCTGTCCTCGACGACCAGGCCCTGGGTGAACGCCATTGCGTCATGGAAGTATGTATTCACTACGCGAAATGTATACTCGGGGATATCCTCTGTTACCGGGGCTACGGAATTCGTAGGGTCCGTACATGCCAGGAGGAAAGGTATCGTCAGGTTGAGTAGCCACATATTTAATTTTGGCGGTGTCGTATTCAAGAGATCTTCCCGATGTACTACTTCAAATGCGGTCCTTCAACGATCGATACATGACGTGGGCGTCGACGAAGCCTTTAGTGGGATGCCGGAAGGCCTCCGGCAGTGTTCCTGTTATATGAAATCCGACCCGTTCCCAAAGCGCGATGGCTCGTATGTTCGTACTCACGACCAGGTTAAACTGCATAGCACGAAAACCCAGACGTACCGCTTCAGAAAGGGAGTGCTCCACCATGGCGGTTCCGATGCCACTTCCCGCTACATCCGGAGCGACCATAAACCCCGCGTTTGCCACATGATCACCCGATCCCGGCTGATTAGGTTTTAAGTAGTAGGTGCCGCATGTTATACTGTGCTGGAGGGCAATGTAGGTCCTGCTCTGTCCTCCCATCCAGTAGACTTTGGCCTCATTTCGGCTGGTATTGATTGGATACGGATAGGTGTCACCAGTCGAAACCACATCGTGGAAAATGGGCCAAATTGTACAGAAATCATCAGCGGTGGCAGATTTTATCTCTATCATTTGCAGCGCCCGTCATCCCCTAGACATCAAAATCCTGAAGCAGATCGTCAAATCTCCGTAGGAAGTCAGGGCGCTTCAGTCCCGGAATGTCATCCACGCGTTTTAGAAAATCATTGATATTGAACATTGGGCGGTCCTGCCTGTGTGGCGGCTCAAAAACCGCGACATCGGCGGCCGTTTTACCCATATAGCTTGTATCACTGGGCATGGCCGCGAGCCAGTGACGAAAATGGGCCAGTTCTTCGTTCAAATCAAAGGCCACACATGCATCTCGCAGACAACGAGGCAGGTGTGTCGGACTTGAAATGAGAATTATGCGTTCGATGGCGGCTCGCTTGAATATCTCTCCTGCCTTTACGACCTCCTCAACGGTGTTCTGTGCCGTATTCTCGATTTCGAGTATTGAGGCTAT
>JABIQT010000444.1 GCA_018667995.1 Candidatus Latescibacterota bacterium | reverse complement strand
TTCCTGGTCCACTATCGGAATCTGCTGGGTCAGCGCTACAGCTTTCGCGAGGCACTGCCGGATGAAGGTGGTATGGATTTCTGCCGCGTATTGAGGGCTCTCAAGGACACGGGGTACTCCTTTGGCATCGATCCCGACCACGTACCCAGGACCGAGGACGATCCGAAGGGCACCTACCAGTCCTATGCTTACTGTTTCGGCTATATCAACGCGATGATTCAGGCGGTCTACGGCGAATCCTGAGTTGCTGTGGGCAAGATGTCTTTCATTACTGACCACGCGAAACAGTGGCCCACCATCTGGATTCCTAGTTATCAAGTCCTGTCTGATCAAGGCCAATGAAATCAGGGGGAGAGGGCATAGATATGGCAGTTTCTTTCGGGTATGGCGTACCCGTTCTGGCTAACCCGGGCATCCGGGGCTATCCCACGCCCGGATATGCCGCGCTCGATACGGCAACTACTATGAGGGCTGCCCTGCGGGCCGAGGCTTTAGGCTATGACACACTGTGGGTGGCCGACCACCTGATGCTGGGCAGGGACGACGCGATCCTGGAAGGTTGGACCGTGGTCTCTGCTCTGGCTGGCGCCACCAAGCGTGCGCGATTGGGAGTGCTGCACCAGTCCAACCTGCTGCGCCATCCTGCGCTGGCCGCCAAAATGGCTGCGACGCTCGATCAACTCTCGGGCGGTCGCCTGATCTACTACCCAGATGCCGGAAACAACGAACGAGAACACCGGGCCTATGGGCTACCTTGGACCGACGACGCGGACGGACGAATCGCCCGGATGGTCGAGGCACTCGAGCTGACGCTTGCCCTTTGGAAGGGAAATGAGGCCGTCACGCTTACAGGCCGATACTATCAGCTGGATGGCGCAGTTTGCGTGCCCGGTCCACTGCAGCGACCGCATCCGCCCATTTGGATGGGCGGCACCCACCCGGGAATTCTCAAGGTATGCGCTCAGTTCGCTCAAGGATGGCATTCGACCCCCGTGAGCCTGGCACAACTGGCGGAACGACTCGTACTTCTTAAGTCCGCCTTCGAAGCGGCGGGAAGGGATATGGCCGAGCTCGAGAAGGCCATGGCGATCCCGGTTTTGGTCGCCCCCGATCACGGAGAACTGCGCAGGCAGCTCTCGTCTATCATTGCTCTGGAGCCTGATGTGGCTCCCGATGTCGAGTTGCAGGCCTACCTCCAAGGCGCACAGAGTGAACTCCCGGCCTCCTTCGCTGGAAACCGTTTGGTGGGCACGCCTGAGGAGGTGACCAAGCAGGTGAGAGCGTACATCGATGCGGGCATCGATCATTTTATGTTGTGGTTTATGGACTCCCCGCTGAGTGACAGTCTTGAATTATTCGCCGAGAAAGTGGTCCCAGAATTCACGCAGGAGGAGGATTGAAATGGCGGATAAGCGTCCCAATGTGTTGATCGCATGCGACGAGCGGGTACGCCACAGCTATTTGCCGCCGGAGCAATTGGTACGACTGGATCAATTTGCCGATTGGTCGTGGTTCGCCTGCGAAGGTGGCGGGATCTACAGCGTAAGCGAGGACTCGGGTGTGAAAGACCGACTCAAGGTCCAGCTGGAATGTGTGGATGGTCTGGTGGTCTGCCACGGGGCGCCGCGGATAGACGCCGAGCTCATGGAGCGGGCCCCCCGGCTCAAATTCATCGGCGAGTTGGAGGGCGATCGTTTCGCGGCGCGGATAGACCTGGAGGCGGCGTGGGCGCGTAGTATTCGCACCGTGGATACGACTAACGGATCGTCCTATCCGGTGGCAGAATGGGCACTGGCGTTAACGCTCATAGCCATGCGGAATGCGGGTAAGCTCTTTCGTCGCCTGATCGCCGGGGATACCAGTAAGGACATGGCTGAGATCGACCGGATGGGGGGCGTACTCACGGGCAAGCGCGTTGGACTTATAGGTTGCGGCCACATGGGACGCCGACTGATCAATTTACTTCGCCCCTTTAATGGTGAGATATGGGTCTACGATCCCTACCTGCCGCGGGAAATGGCCGAGGCCCTGGACTTTCTCCAGACCTCGCTGGAGAAAGTGCTGTCCGAGTGCGACGCGATCGTCTGTCTGGCGCCATTGACGCCGCAGACAGAGGGTATGATAGGCCGACGTGAAATGGATATGATCTCGCCCGGCACGGCGCTCGTCAATGTGTCCCGGGGGCCTATCATCGATTCTGCCGCGTTGATCGAACGGCTCAAACGCGGTGACATTACCGCCGGTTTGGACGTCTTCGACCCCGAACCGATCCCGCCGGACAGTGAGATTCTCCAGTTGCCCAATGTATTTCTAACGCCGCATTTTTCGGGGCGTACCGGCGCCGAGTACCCGCAATTCTTCCAATTGATGGTCGACGATCTGGATCGGTTCTTCAGCGGGCACGAAACTTACTATGACCTGACGCCACGCTCGAGGGCCAATCGCCAGGGAGAGGGATAAAGGGAGTGGCGGCTATGGGCGGCACTGGTGACCTGGATAAGTATTGATTCTTGTGACTATTGAATCGATCATCAATCGACACAGCTGGCATTAGCGAACAGAAGATTAAGCAAGTCAGAAATGATTCCTTTTCGTGGGTGACCGGCTATCTCATGGTGGACGCCCTCAAATCGAGAGCTATCTGGCTGCTACTATGCCTTGCAGGATTATATAGCCCGTGTTGAACATTGATCCATATAGCGGTCGACAGCTCCACCGGGGGTGATTTATCCCGTCAAGCACTTAGTCGGCACACGTAGGATCTAAATGTCTCACCGGCGTCTAACATTTGGTGTACTGTTTCCGCAGTTTCACCCTTTGGGCAGTCTACTTCCGCACCGCTTGGTATACTAACCTCGGTCTAGTGCACAATTCCCTATTCCAAATCCTATGAGCGCACGCATATGAAAGGGCACTTCGAGAGGTTTAGTGGCTTCACATACTCGGACGCTTTGCCGTTCGAGAATGGCGTCACCCGTAGAGATCCAAGCCCGGTCATTGAGGTTGGAGGTACCTATTATGTCTGGTATTCCCGCACACAAGAGTCGCCGGACGGATACTCCGCCTCCGTGTGGCTCGCTACCAGTCCCGATGGGAGGACATGGCAGGAGCAGGGGGAGGCGCTCGCGAAAGGGCGGAAGGGGGCGTTCGACGAACATGCGGTCTTCACCCCCACGATTCTTGTTGCCGACGGCATGTACTACCTTTTCTACACGGCAGTGCCAGAGCCATTTTCGAACGATGGTGGCGGCGCCAAAGGCACCAGAACGGTTATTGGCGTCGCGTCATCTGAATCTCCCCTTGGTCCTTGGCATCGGACGGCGGATCCGGTATTGCGCCCCAGCGATGACCCGACGCTATTCGACAGTATGCGGGTCGACGATACGTGCCTGATCGCACGGGGTGGCGCCTTCTGGATGTATTACAAAGGCAGACAGATGAATCATACGCCTGGAGAGACCAAGATGGGACTTGCTGTCGCCAAGGTGCCGACTGGACCGTATATAAAACATCAGGACAATCCCGTAATAGACAGTGGCCATGAGGTCTGTGTCTGGCCGCACGGGAACGGTGTCGGTTGTATGGTTTGCCATGTGGGCCCACAAGGAAACACGATACAGCACAGCGACGACGGACTCCACTTCAGGAAGGAATGGGATGCGGTACCACCGTCGGCACCGGGGCCTTTTCGGTCCGATAGGTTCGTGGATGGTGTCGGGCCTGGTGTGACATGGGGCATATCCATGAAAAACCATGTCGCTTGGCCGTATCTTGTTCGATTCGACTGTGATCTCACTGTTGGTTGTATACCTTAAATTTTGGAGAGCAAATGAGTCGACCTTTGGTTCTTCTATTGTTGGGGTTGGCACTGCTCACGCTGTCCTCAAAGGTAATGGCTATCGTCACGCGGCATGATGTGCCAGAACAGAACTTTCTCCTTAACGAGCAGCCCGCATTCCTGGTAGACTTACCACACGAAGGGCACGGCGTCCTGATCCACCCCAGGTGGGTACTGACGGTGGCGCATACCGTGTTTTATGACTACACCGGTAAGGTTATTTCAGTATCGGGGCAGGATCGCAAAATAGTCAGAGTAGTCATCCACGCGGGATATCGGATT
>JABIQT010000139.1 GCA_018667995.1 Candidatus Latescibacterota bacterium | reverse complement strand
CCGCCGTGCATGAGATACGTTCGCATTCTCAGCACCTCGGAGTTGCTCCATTTCACCTCACCGTGGCCGGTCATGAATAGGATTGGATGGGAGAATAATGCGTCGTCTGTCAGATTGACTATCTGCTGCTCTTCATTGGTTTCTATACCAGCACGACGACTAAGCTCTCGGGCAAGGTTGGGTATTGACTCTGGATCGTTATACCAATCTCCACCGCCGTTGTACTTCAATCGGGCGATAGTCAGCTTGCCGTTGGCAGCTTGAACCGACGGCAAGAACGACAGCATATGGACGGCACTCAGTACGGCGATAAATAGACGCCTACCCGATTGAGTGAGTGGAAAATACACCATGGAAGCGTCCTCGGAGATTATCTCTTTGCTCTCTGAGAGGCGGATCTTCCGGGCCTGCGCGTATTGGACCGCTCATTCTGGCCTCTCCCGCCTGTGGCGCGAGCGCGTTCGCCGCCACCCAGGGCTCCCAGCAAGTAGACTAATCCGATCCCTATCAACGCAAAAATAAGCGTACCAGCCAAACTGAAAGCTATTGTTTCAAACATTTCTCATTGCTCCTATCCGCCAATTCTGTCCTGTTGTTCGATATTCTGAAATCCCCAGTGTAATAATCTTCGCATATCAGCGAACCGTGTCCGGCTGGAAACGCCGCCCAGGACCACTGCGACTACGTCATTTCCAGAACTGTCTTGCGCACGTGTCACCAGACAGTATCCTGCTTTGCGTATGTAGCCTGTCTTACCACCTAAAATGCTCCAAAGTTCTGGATCATCATTTCTCAATAGCTGATTTGTTGATTTAATGTTGTGCTGCCGGCGATTGGTTCTAAAAGTGTAGAACGGCATGGCGAGAATTTGGGACACCACGTTGTTCTGCAGGGCCGTCCAGAGAAGCGCAGCACAATCTACTACTGTCGAGACGTTGCCTGCATCCAATCCGGTCGGTTCCGTAAAGCTTGAGTTGACAAGACCCAGAGACACTGCCGTCTGGTTCATGCGCGCCACAAACTCTCTTCGTGTCAGCCCGGTAGCGGCTGATAGGGCTCGGGCAGCTGCATTGTCGGACGAGATTAGCGTAGCATGAAGCAGATCTCTGACGTAGACTTTCTCACGGTACTTGAGGGTGGTCCAGTTTGCCCTGTACACATCCTGCCGACTGATTGTTATGCGCTTGTCAAGATCAGGGTTCAGACTCATGAACGTTAGAACTGTCATGAGCTTGGTGACACTTGCGATGGGTAGCTTCGCCAATGGATTCTTCTGATAAATCACTTCGCCGCTGTGCAGATTCAGTACGAGTGCGGCCCGTGCCCGGACACGAACGAGGCCGTCGCTTGCAACGGGTGTCATCTGGGCGTTTGCCTGATGCGGTGGCAAAAAGTTGACTAAGATTGCCAGGATTACGGCGTAAAGAACCGCCGTTTTCACGCCACGTGACTGCACGTATGAGAAATACCTCCGCATACAATGAATACCCTTTGTTCTTCCTGTAATGGTGGTGTTCAAGTCAGGCAAATTACCTTGAATTCGATGGTCACGTCAAGGAATTTCAGCAGGACCGGGCGCGAGCGTAGGACTAGAACCAGCAAGATCCATGAATGCTTGGATTCTGTTTGCGGAGCTTGAAACTGGCTGTTCCTCTTCACTGTCCACGGGCTCCTGAATCAGGCTGAGGCTTACGGACACTTCGGGGATTGGCGACCGGAAGGCGTAGTCAAAAGTAGGGTACACCTCTACTTCGCATGGAATTACGGCACTCTGACGAAGCGTTGATTGGTCGATCGGCGGTGTGGTAACCCGTTCGATCTGGTCCATTTCTTTCTCGGGCCCGCTCAGTTCAATTCTTTCCGGTGTGACGTTAATGTAGGCCAAGCGTAATCCTGGTGACAGAGAGCCGACCAAGGCTGGAGTCACCGTATATTGCCTGCTCACGATACGATCGAGCTGTATGGTCAGCGTCCTTGGTGTTATGGCTGTAGCTTCGAGTCCAAAGGGCAGGCTCAGGTTTTCTTCTGTTATGGTAAAGGAATTCTCGCCTACTTGCACCTCAGACAGATCCAGCAATACTCTCACCTGGTCCGGATCCAAACTTGATATGCTGCCTCGCGGACCGCGGACCCGTACCTGAATCTCGCTAACCACTTCCGCCGTAAAATCCATACCACTTGGTTTATTCTGATATTCCAGCATTGCTGTCGTAAAAGTCTCGGACCATTGCTGTCCAACAAGGAGAAACCAGAGTAGACATGCAAGAGCCGTGGAAAGGCACTTTGCCAGGAAGTTCTTCCGAATGAATTCCTGGTAGTTGAATCGGCTTTCAATAGTCTCCCGAATGGTCGATTGCACAGAAGAAACGGGATTTGGTGAAAGGGACTTCTCCAAGCGCAGCCGCAATTGGTCTTCGCCAGTAATGGTTTCAATTTCCCCGTCTTGCGTCACAGAAACCACGCCACGTTCTTCGGAGACCACCACACAAAGGGGATCCCCTTGTTCAGAAACACCTAGGGCGGCGCGATGTCGTGTACCGTATTTGGGGGGAAGGTCTTCGCGTGTCGACATGGGCAGATAGCAGCCCGCCTTGACGATCCTATCTTTCTCAATGACTACCGCTCCGTCGTGCATGGGAGATGTCTTTTGAAAAATGGAGATCAGCAACTCTTCGCTGGCTCTACTATCCAGCAATATGCCGTCACGAAGCACATCGGAAATGGGTGTCGCCCGAGGAAAAACAATGAGTGCGCCTACTCGCTCATCTGCCAGGCTGAAGCTGGCGCCGGCCACCTTACTTAGAACGGTTCGCGGCACGGTACCGCCCTTGAGCTTTATAATCGCGAGTGGGCTGACCTTCTCCAGCAGCTGTCTGATTTCAGGCTGGAAAATCACAATGATTAAGAGGAGGGTAACACCCAGAAGGTACTGCAGAAGCCAGCTGGTCAGGAATAGACCACTCCAGCTGGTGAGTACATACAGCATACCCAAACCACCAAGGCCTATCAGAATGTGAAACGCCCTGGTGCCTCTGAGCCAGATATAAACGCTGTATATCAGCACAGTCACAAAGAGGATGTCAAAATAGTTCTGCCACTGTAGGAAGAGCAGATTGATCGGATTGATCATTGACCTAACATCCCTGAGGAAGGTAAGAACACGGTTTTAACTATGCAGGATGCTTTCTTGTGATACTATTTGATACAAGAACCAAGATTGGAATCTTCATTAAAGATAACGAGTTACAGGGAATATGTGAAGAAAAAGTTTAATTCCTCGTACTAACCCTCACCACGCCTTACTGTTGGCAGGTGGAAGTAACCGACATTCGAGACGGTTCGTACCCATCGGGAGTCGTAAAACACAATCCGGTGCACGGGCTGCGCAACGCATCAAAGCGTTCTGAATTCTGGTCCTTACGGTTTGCCAGTTCTGTCGTCTCGATCCGGCTAGCGTTGCCAAGCTATCCGGGGGTATCGTCCACGCCGGGGAGAATCCGAGTTGTTCCCGCGGTTTGAGGGGTGGATTCTTCCTTGGCAATGGACAGATTAACCTGTTTGAGAATATCGAAGGACGGAGCAACTGCTGTTCCCCCGGAGACCACAAATTCCAGTGCATCATCAATGGGTATGTCCACGAATTGGACCTCGCCTCGCGGTACAATTATCGCTCTACCCGCAGCAGGGTTCGGCGTGTTAGGTACAAAGACGCTCAATATCTCGCCATTTGAACCCGGAAGTTCGCTCGCTACGAAGGCGATCATCCAAGCGCCCCGCCGGGGGTATTCGACGATAACGGTTCTCCAGATGCGTGCATCAGGAGGCTGCGCGAACGTTCCGAGCAGGTTCTTTACAGGGTTGTATACAATCTTGACGATGGGCAGGCGCATTAAGGACGTTTCAGCCCACTCAATGACACTACGGCTGAAGACACTCGTACCGAGGAAACCTACGATGAGTATGAGTGCCAATGTCAGCAGTATTCCCAAGCCTGGGATATGCAGGCCGATTGTTCCCCGGATCACCGGTGCGGCGATTGAGTCCATCCACACGAGCACCCAGCGCAAGACAACAAATGTGGCCGCGACTGGTACCAATGTCAGCAGTCCGGTCACCATCAGTCTTTTTAACCTATTTCGAATACGCGCGTGCAGCGATTCTCTCTTAGGTGTCGATGTGTCGGGGCGCTCCTCTTCCTGCATCTTGCTCACCATCCTCAATCATGCAACGCCCCGCCCCGCCCGACGTGTCGTTCGCTAGTCAATCATGTAATTAGAGATACGATGTCACACTTTGAAGAGTTCTCCCATTTTCTTGCCGAGAACCTTACCGGTGAATATCAAGCTACCTGCCAGTAAAGCCATACCGAGCATTCCCATGGCACTCGCCATATAGGGGCCATCGGCTATACGGCCCATAAGGGCATAGATGGCCTTCGTGATAGGATAGTACTGTTCCTTCACCGCCAATATCAGACTGTCACTTACTTCGAGCATGGCAAACGAGAACGAGAGAATAGCCCCTGCAACAAGATTCGCGACCACCAGCGGTAGCGTGATCTTCCAGAGTGTGCGAAAGGGCCCCGCTCCCAGGTTCATGGACGCTTCTTCCAAGGCGATGCTGGTCTGCTGAAAACCCGCATACGCCGCGCGAACCATATAGGGTAGCCGTCGAACGGCATACGCTATTATAAGCAATGGCACTGGCGATTCTCTGACATCAAACCAGGTACCCGAAAATCCGGCTACATATCCAAATGCAAGGACCAGACCGGGTAGCGCCAGGGGCAACATGGTCAATGCATCCAGCATATCCTTGAACGGAAACCGACGTCGTGTCAAAACGTAGGCGATCATCACGCCAAGCACCACGTCAATGATCGTACTGAGTACGCTGAGAAACAGGCTATTCTTGATCGAGAGAAGTGTCAGGTCATGATCAAATATCTGGCTGTAATAGGCCCCGGTATATTCCGACGGTAATACGGTCATGAACCACCGATCAGAAATGGACGTCAACACCACACTGGCATGCGGAATCAGCGCAATCGCTGTTACAGACAGCAGCGCAAAATATATCAGCGCGGTTTGACCTCTGGTCGCTTTCCGTGCGGCTGAGACTACGTGTCCGCGGGCTATCATTTCATATCTGCGGCCACCGAAGAATTTCTTCGAGAGATATACCAGTATCAAGGTCAACAGCAATACAAGGACGACCAATGCGAAGCCGATTGGATTCTCATGGACGTCGGTTACCATGTTAAATATCTGTACGGAAACGACTTCGCGGTACTCAAAGATCAAGGGAGTGCCAAGATCGGTGAACGCCCAGATGAAAACGATGATGGCTCCCGCGAAATATCCGGGTAGCATCAAGGGAAACGTTACTGTCCGGAACAGTCGGAATCCGCTGGCCCCCACATTTCGTGCTGATTCTTCCAGGCTGGGATCCACATTGGCCAGTCCAGCCGCAATATTCAGGTACATCAGTGGGTAAAGATGCAACGCCTCCAACACGACGACGCCCAGGAAACCACCCCCGCCAAACCAATCAATGGGAGTCTCGATAATTCCTGTATCAAGCAAAAGGAGGTTGACCGAACCGAAACGCGCGAACATCTGACGCATCCCAATGGCACCAACAAACGGGGGCATGACCATGGGGATGAGCATCAGGCCGCCAAGGATTCCTTTGCCGGGAAAATCAAAACGAACAAGAGCGTAGGCTATAGGCAGACTGATTATCGTTGTAGCGATCGTGGCCGCTATGCCCAGTTCGAAGCTGTTGATCAGTGCGCGCTGCTGCACCGGGTTTTGCAGCATTAAGCCGAAAAACGTAGTTGAGAACTGACCATCCTGGTAGAATGCGTTTAGAAAAACATACAACAGTGGATATACCAGGAATGCACCGAAAAAGATCGCTAGCAAGGCCAGAAAGGCCACAAGCCCCGGCGATAGATCCGATGTGTCAAACCAACGAGAAAACATACTGTTTACGCCTGGAAATTCATTCCCTATCGAGAATCACGACACGGGAAGTGGGGAAACGGAGACTCACTTCGTCGCCGACCTGGGCCCTGCGGGACTCCGGGCTGTATTCGACGACCTTAATGAGCGTACCGTCACTCAAGATTACAGTATACTGTTCATGCTCGCCGAGATACATGATCTGGGTCACATGGGCCTGGATACAATTGGAGTTCGGATCCTCTATGCTATCATCGACTATCTGGATTTCCTCCGGTCGAATGGAACAGGAGACTTCATCACCAGTCGTTCGCGGCTTAGATTCGGGTGCAGTGGACCGAAGAACGCCCACATCCGTCTCAATACTTTTCTCGGAGCTTACTTGCTCCGTCAAAGTGCCATCAATGAAGTTGGTTTCCCCTATGAAATTAGCTACGAAGCGATCCGCCGGTTGATTGTAGACCATCCGGGCGTCACCAATCTGTCTTACTTCACCCATGCCCATGATCGCAATGCGGTCTGCCATTGAAAGGGCTTCCTTCTGATCGTGGGTCACATAAATCATGGTAGCACCGATTTCATCATGAATTCTGCGGATTTCATCACGCATTTCAAGCCGTAGTCTCGCGTCGAGATTCGAGAGCGGCTCGTCAAGCAATACGACATCGGGGTTTATGACCAGCGCCCTAGCGAGCGCTACGCGTTGTTGTTGGCCACCGGAGAGTTGGTTGGGAGAACGCTCGCTATAGCGCTTCATTCGCACCATATCGAGTGCTTCATCCACTCGCCGCTTTCGTTCCGACCCAGATACTTTCCGAACGGACAATCCATATGCCACATTTTCACTTACGGTCATGTGGGGCCAGAGTGCATAATTCTGGAACACCATCCCGGAGTTGCGCTTGTGCGGTGGTGTTCGGCTGATATCTCTATCCGCAAATAGAATCCGGCCCATGGTCGGTAGATAGAATCCGGCTATCATGCGCAGAAGAGTGGTCTTCCCGCAACCGGATGGACCGAGCATGAAAAACAGCTCCCCTTTTTGGATATCGAGAGAGACGTTTCGGACTGCCTGAACCTCACCAAATTCCTTGGTAACCTGTTCTAGCGTGACGCTGACCATTGAGAATTTCCGCTATGTTTGATGCGTTACAGGATGATGTGATTACACAGGTGCTGGAACGTGCAAGTCTGAAAACTAATCTACTTGGCGCCTTTCCGATTCAAGCGCCATAGATATCCGGTCATTACGCACCCAAATATCAGGCTGCCGAGAAGCACGATTTTATCGGTCATAGGTAACTGGTCGGCATTACCGCCGTATTTCTTATTCGCCAGTCTCCCCCATTCGAGCAACGTGCTGTTCCGGTAGGTTTGATCTCGCCATTTTTCACGTCCGAGTACGCTTGCTTCTTCTTCGGTGACAGGCATTACAGCCAGCGCAGGAAGTATCTCATTGGTCGTTTCTGACTCAATGGCTTTCTTCCATGCAGCACGTAGTTGCTGGTGGGCATCGATGATGAACGTGCCTATGAGGTCGTTCAGAATTCCCCATCTCGCGGATCCCTTCTCGGCATCGTAAACGAAGTTCGAACTCCACTCGAAGGGATTAAAAGTCACGGATGTGTTCTTAGGATCCACGCTGTCATAGAGGTCTGGTAGGACGCTGAAACGGTTCAGTTGAAACTTGGTGGGTCCCCCCGGTGTACCTACATTCATCATCCATAGCCGTTGGCCGTAGGGAGAAAACACAAAGCGGAGGAATGAGCGAGCTACCTCTGGATTGGGGCTTCCCTTCAGCATGGCTATTGCATCGGGGTTAACGATGGTCAGATTGTCCGGTAGAGAAAAACCGATCATGTCGGCTCCTACCTCATTGATCTGTGCCCACGCATAGAAATCGATCGACATGCCGTATGCAACTTCACCCGTTGTCACATCTTTAGGAACTTGGCTGCCGGCGTTGGCAAAATTCCTCGTATTGGCGCCAAGGGCCGTGATAATCTGCCATCCCCGTTCCCATCCGTAGGCCTGCAAGATGATCTCGAATGGCATGTGGGCGCTGCCACTCTTTCGAGGATCTGCCGAGCCGATCCAGGTGAACTTTCCCGGTTGCGTCAGGTCGTCCCATGTGGAAGGCTCCGGTAAATCCAGGATGTTCAGCACGTGCTTGTTGTAGACGATACCGAATCCTGCAATAGTAGCGCCATACCACTTGAAATCATCGTCGTACAGGGGGTACCCTCCAACGGATTCGGGCAACCGTGACATGATAGAATCCGGTAACACGTACGATTCAAGAAGATCGACACGAGAAAGTTCCAGGTACGGATCGCTGCCCCCTCCGAAGAGCAGATCTACGTCTATTCCCTCAGGTTTGTTCTTGAATTCGGACTTGATGAATCGCAACACTTCGGAACTTCCACCTACATCCATCCACTCAATGGCCACTTCGCGCCCAGTTTCCCTCTGGTAAAAGACTTCAAAGCCGTCGGCAAACTCGTAACGAATGCCTTCCCAGTGCGGTGTGATAATCACGAGACGGTCCGCAGCGTCAACAGGAGCTGGGAGTAGGAAAGTGATGAGAAGAAAAAGCCAGAAGAAGGCACGCATGGTATTTGCCTTATGCGTCAACGATGACGCACGCCGAAATTCGGCTGCGGCGTTGCGCCTGTAGCGGTATTTTGCGGGAGAATCAGGGGATAATATCATTAGAATTATCTGCTGGCAGTACGACGACACCGACAGTATTCCTGCAGCGGAAAGGTCAGAAAGCGATGAGCCCCGAAGCATCAAACTATTATGGGGATCTTTTCATTCGACTTAGCCACCTTATGGCTAGGCGGTTTCAATATAACAAGGCCCCGATAGAAATGCAACATACCACGTAGTCGGATCACCTTAAAGCCCACCTATTGGGGATTGGTGCTATGAGATGATCTGGTAGAAGTTCTCCAACCGCCGACCAATAGTTTCCATGCCTGCACGTTCTATGGGCAGCATATGTCACTCACATTCCTAGTGACATACAGGAAACCAGACCATCAGCTATCGGCATCACCACTTGACAATGAACGCTTTACCACGGAGTGACATTCCACGACCTTGAAACCCAACACCGCACAGGCTGAGGCTACGTTCAGGGAGTTTTTGAAGCCAAACGTTGGGATTTCGATGATCTTGTCACACCTGTCCATCACCTCGCGACTGACACCCAGGGCCTCGTT
>JABIQT010000140.1 GCA_018667995.1 Candidatus Latescibacterota bacterium | reverse complement strand
TTCCCTTACCACCTTGAAGGAGAAAACCGCTTGCACGTTTTTCAGAATTCATACCACTGAAAATGTAATACTCGCTGGCCAACCCTTTAGCGACAATCCACTGGCAGGCCGCTTGTGTCGCCTTGACGATCATGTTCATGCCCTGGGCATCACCGGTATGGTAGCAGAAGCCAACCTGAACCTGGCGTCCAAGAGGAAAGCATTCCAGGCGTAGTAGCTTGCCATGGTGCGTCGTGGCATCAGCCTCCTGACGAATCTCTTCGAAGTGCCCATTAATGGTAGTCGTGAAGTCATGGGCCTTCGCCACATTGTCAAAGAAGAACACGGGCGTAATGCGATTCTCATCCATGTAAAGTCGTGCGGTCGCGCCACCTGCGCGCGTCATCGCTACCATGCCCCGCTCATAGGACCTGACAAGGACACCTTCGGTCGTGGCCATCGGCACATAGAATGTGCCTCGCGCTTTGTCTCCGTTTACGAGCAGGGGACCGGCCACACCCAAGGGCATCTGCACGGTGCCAATGGGATTTTCGATGTTGCCACGCATGTCCGGTCCGGGTATGTCATAGGCACCCACGGTATCGAGCTGACTGCCTGTTTTGGCTTCAATCCATGTGCGCCGCTTGTCGATCAGTTCGTTCTCGTATCCCTGGTCCTTCAGACGGGGCACCAGGTCGCCAGTGGTCGTCACTTTGGAGGGTTCTTTTGCCTGCGACATGCTTCTTACTCCTGAGTCCTGTTCAACGATCCGCTTATTACACTATGCGAGATACAACGATACGACCGGCCGCGTGTTTTGCTCATGAGGATGCAAGAAATTCGGCGGATCTCCTGTAACGCCGTTCGAAAGCAACGTCGTCATTGCAGAAGGCGACCGATCCTGCCACAGAGACCTGAAGTGACTGACGCTACTCACCTTCTCAGAAGGAGCGCACAGGTATTCCCATCGGTACTCCGTGCGGTTATCAGACCACAGCCGGCCTTGTTCATTGGTGAATTGGCGTCTGCGATCGTCAGCGGAAACTGGGTATCCGTCTCACGAAGATCTGGAATACCAGGCAGTCTTCCCTTTGCCATGGATTCAATCAGAGCTGCCACCTGGAGGGCTCCTGCTGCGCCCAATGTATCACCCAGCAATGACTTGATGGCCGTCACGGGAACATCCTGAACTTCAGGCCCCATGGCGGACAGAAGTGCGGCCGCCTCATTTCTATCCCCAGTAATACTACCGTTGGCTGCCGAACTGATACAATCAACATCCGCCGATTTGATATCTGCTTCCCGCAGCGCACTACCAATAGCCAGGCACAGTGCGTCGATCGCTGGTTGGTCTTCCTTGCCACGAGAATAATCGTATGCCTTACCGTGACCGATAACTTCCGCCAACACCGTCGCCCCCCGATTTTTCGCGAACTCGGCCTCCTCCAACATCAGAAAGGCGGCTCCCTCGGATAGGGCAAAGCCATTTCGTCCCGCATCGAAAGGAACCGGCCGCGGAACTGAAGAATGCCCATCGGTGCACCCGGCCAATCGTCCCGCTCTGTAGTATCCGAACATGGATTCGAAGCAGAGCTCTTCCACGCCTCCGGCTACGATCGCCTGGGAACGGCCCGACCGAATCATGTCCGCCCCATAGGCCAAAGCGTTCAAACTTGAGCTACCGCCCGTAGCTATCGTTGAATTCACACCTCTGAGATTGTGCCAGATGGCCGTCTGACCGGCCGCGGCATTAATCACTGTATTCGCAAAGTCTAACGGCTTGACGTAGGCCGGTCCGGATGTAACGCCACGCCGATCGAATTCTGCGATCGTGTGTACGCTGCAAAACATGGTTCCTACAACAAGGCCTACATCATGCTGTTCGCGGAGCTCCTCGGATTCGCCGCAATCCTCAAGCGCGAGTTGTACGGCAGACGCCGCCAGCTGTGATGCTCGGTCCAATGGACGAAAATTGCGTTTGCCGAGATACGTTGCGGGCTTAAATCCTTTGACCTCACCGGCCGTTCTGTCAGTCATGGGCGCCGGATCAAACCGTTCTATTGCATCTAGCGCGGAGCGTCCCTCGCAGAGGGCTCCATGGAGGTCAGCAATAGTATCTCCCAGTGGTGATACTATTCCAGTTCCCGTAATGACTACCCGTTTCTCCATGGCTATCACACCTCGCATTTCTTCATGATGAGCGAAGCGTTGGTACCGCCGAATGCATATGCGTTGTTCATGGCTACATCGATACGGCCGTCCCTTGCTACATTTGGGACATAATCCAGATCGCACTCCGGATCCGGTTCTTCAAAGTTGATGGTGGGCGGGATACAGCCATTTGTTATTGCCAGCGCGCATACGGCACTTTCGATGGCTGAAGCGGCTCCCATGGTGTGGCCCAACATGGATTTTATGGAGCTGATAGGTGTTGTGTAGGCCTCTTCCCCAAAAACCTGCTTCACAGCAGTGGTTTCGTGAAGATCGTTCGATTTGGTTCCTGTACCATGAGCGCTGATGTAGTCAATATCGCCAGGCGTCAATTCACTTTGCGAAAGTGCCTGTTCCATGGCACGAGCCGCACCCGTACCGTCCGGATGTGCACCTGTCATGTGATAGGCGTCGCAGGACAGACCATAGCCAGCCACTTCTGCATAGATCTTAGCGTCACGAGCAGTCGCACTCTCCAACGGCTCAAGGCAGAGTATCGCTGCCCCCTCGCCCGGAATCATGCCTTTCCTGTTCTTATCAAATGGTTGGCATTTTTCCTGTGCGATGGCAAGCAGTCGCGCAAATCCAGAATAGGTGATCCGTGAGAAGGAATCGGCTCCGCCAGCCAGCATGAAGCGGGTTCGTCCGCCCCGCAACTCATCAAACGCATGAGCGATGGCATAGGTCCCAGCCGCACAAGCAGCTGGAATCATGATGTTGCTGCCCGAAAACTTCAGTTCACTCGCAACGTGTCCGGAAATGGCATGGCACGGATATGTAGAAATGAAGTCCTCGCTGATACCGTTGAAGTCTTCAGCGATGTAATGGTCGTCGAAATCCTCGATCTGGTTAGGCTCACC
>JABIQT010000141.1 GCA_018667995.1 Candidatus Latescibacterota bacterium | reverse complement strand
GTCTTCACACCGTCAGAACTGATCATCATATTTTTCATAGTCTTTACCGCTTCTTGCGTACCAGCCTGGGGGTTCTCTTCGTATTGGGTTGCCGTGCCGTCGATGCCGTTCTACTACGCAAATGAAGAAAACCGATGGGCGGAACTATTCTTCGATGTACTTCCGGATTGGCTCGTCGTCTCCGACTCGGGCAGGGCGATCCAATGGTTCTACGAAGGACTCCCCATTCACAGTAGCCAGATTCCCTGGGTGGAATGGCTTATTCCAATGGGATGGTGGGGTACGCTGTTGTTATCCCTATTCTCGGTTTGTGCGGCGATAATGGTCATACTGCGCAAGCAGTGGATTGAGCGCGAACGACTCACGTTTCCGCTGGCCAGAGTTCCCATGCTTCTCGTCGAGGAAAGTGATGAGCCATCCCTCCTGCCTAAAATAGCGGGCCGCAAACTCTTCTGGCTTGGATTCTCATTTCCATTATTTGTGATCTGCTGGAATATTGCATCCTACTGGGACCTAGTTGCTCCCATTCCCCTTGGCGCCCCGTACACGGCGAATATTACATTAGCCGAATCGTTTCCAGCCATGAGCTTCAAGGCGAGTTTCGCATTCTTGAGCATCGGTTACTTCACGGAATTGAGTATACTTTTCAGTGTCTGGGTATTTGTCTTACTCTCAGCCATCCAGGTCGGAATCATGAGCCGAATCGGAGTACCAAGAACAGCTGAAATCGTTCTTGCCCAACACCTTGGAGGCTTCTTTGTATACACGCTATTCGGGCTCTGGATGGCTAGAAGCCATCTCGGTGACGTCCTGAGAAAGGCCTTCGGAAGGGATGAAGACGTAGACGACTCCGGCGAGTTTATGTCTTACAGAACGGCCGTGTTTGTGATCTTCTTTGGTATCACTTACATAGGTCTGTTTCTCTATGCGGGCGGAATGTCATTGAAGGCCATCAGCGTACTTCTCACGACCGCTCTTCTGCTATACGTAGGTGTGACACGAGTGGTGGCGGAGGCAGGTCTCATCTACCTCGATCTGCCGTATAACGCCCACGACTTCACCGTGTTCTCCCTCGGTTCTTCCAACCTGCATCGCGCAGACCTCACTATGCTCACCCTGTGCCAGACTTTTTCCCGCAATTGGCGCACGCTGGGCATGTGCAGCATCGCCCATTTGAACAAAGTCAGTGAGGAGACCGGCACCACCAAACGAGGTACATTTTCAGTTGTTGTGGCCGCGTTGGGCATTGCTGCCATTACCTCGCTGGTCTACACGATCTATCTTGGGTATACGACCAACGGCGCCGGACAATTTGTAGGTTCATTTGGAAATTCCCTGGCAAGTTACTCGACATTGGCCACCTGGATTGAGAATCAAACACAGTTGACTGGCGGTGAATTCTTTAGTCTGAGTCTTGGTGGTGCAATCGGATGGATTCTCATTCTGCTTCATCACCGATTTCCATGGTGGCCTCTACATCCCATTGGATTCGCGGTAGGTCAGGTCTGGGCACTCAAGGTCGTATTCGGATCCATCTTCCTCATCTGGCTGATCAAGGCACTGATCATGAAATTTGGCGGGACCAGATTATACCGCGAGGCACAGCCGTTCTTTATTGGGATGCTGGTAGGATATGTCCTGGGAGTATTCATATCGTACGGAGTGGACGTATTCTGGTTTCCAAACAACGGCCATGTAGTAGAAACGTGGTAGGTGGAAATCAACGTAAGAATTCAGTCTAATGCGGCAATACCATCCTCATGTCCAATGTCACAATGCACTCCTGGTTCCTCCGCGCATGGCAGCTCTCGGTCGCTGCCATACCAGAAGAGCCACGCGGTACACGACACGTAGGCACAGATTTTACGAAAAAGGTGACCACAAAGATGGCACGGAGACGCGCTACACATGCCTGTGACTGGGTATCACAATAACAGGCTCTGGAATAGGTCGATAGACTTGGCCGCAAAACGCAGTTGTCCGGAGATTAGACCTGTCGTTCGCCTCTGACTGACCAGCGTCATTCGGTGTATACTTTAGCTTGGGTAGTCTGAATATGACACCATAGCAGCACTCTGTTCGGAGTGGGACCAGATCTGAACAGGAAATCAAGACAACCAAATGAACCAAGAATAGCACCTATGCTGGGGGACCCGGAATGGACGTGTATGCAATATTTGCAATCAACCAGACGCCTCCCTCCTGAACGAGCGTAAAATGGTCCACGCCGTGCGACAGAATGCGTCCTTCACGTTCTACCGTAAACTCCGCACGTACATGAGCGAGCGTTCCACCATCAATTGTGATGATCGGGCTGCCTATCCGCTCAACGAAGGGCGTACTCGCGCCGCGTAAACTTGCCAGCCAGTTTCGCCTGTCGGACACAGAGGTCTTCATTCCTTCATCTGTCTTTCTCACGACGAGTAGCGACATCTTGGGATGCAAGCGCTTTTCCAGAGCGTCAACATCCAGTGCGCCCAGTTCAGCAAGAAAAGAGACGACGGTTTGTTCTACCTTTCCCTTCGATTCAGCCTGGGCGATCTGCTGTGAAGCGACAGGATCGGTCTTTCCCATGATCATTGCGAGGGTCAGCAGGACAGCGGCAGTTCTCATATTATCTCTCCTCAATTTTGTCCAAAGGGTCGGGACGGTTGACTGCGAAATGGTGACAAAGGTAACCATGGTAAACGCGCATTGTCAATCCTTGACACTCGCGATGGCATCCGGTAGATTTTGCGACCGTTCGCAGGCGGTAAGTGAAAATCCTGCACGATCCGGAACCACTCTCTGGACACACGGTGCCGCAAAAACCAATTATCCTGAAAGAATCACCATAGGATATGGCAGATAGCGCTTCCAATGCGCTACCATGGTGGCGCTACGTTCGCGACTTTACCCTATGTATCACGGCGAAATTGCGGGTAGCAAACTCTTGAAGGTGAGCCCATGGATACAACAACATGATAGACGTCATCGGATTGGGCTGTGCGTGCCTGGATTTCATCGCGATGGTTCCGTATATTCCTGACCTCGATAACGAGGTCCGCATGCTGGAATCTACCCAACAGGGCGGTGGTGAAGTGGCGACGGCTCTGGTCGCATTGGCCAGACTGGGAGCTTCCACAACGTACTTGGGGCGAGTCGGAGATGATGCACCTGGCCACATGATTAAGCGTGAACTCGAAGCGTATGGTGTGGGTACGGAGTACCTTGGAATGGAACAGGAATGCGAGTCCCTGGTCAGTATGGTGCTCGTGGACAAGGACTCGGGGAAGAGGACTATCGTGGCAGGAAACTCCACGGTATCGGAGCTCCGGCCATCGGATATCCCCGAGGGACTCATTGAGTCTGCGCGTTTTCTCCATCTAGATGGGACCTCCCGGGAAGCAGCCCTTGGCGCAGCGAAACGAGCTCGTCGTGCAGGAGTAACCACCGTATTGGATGCAGATGTGCTGGTCTGTGATCCTGAGATTGAACAACTGATAGCAGTCACAGATATCCTCATAGCCTCAGTGGGGTTCTCCACGGAATTTACGGGCACGGACGATCCATCCAAAGCAATAGCTTTCATGGCAGAGATTGGGCCCAATGTGGTCGCTATCACCATGGGTGACCGGGGAAGTCTCTGTCTCGCAAACGGCCGCAAATTCCACACACCGGCGTTCTCTGTACCCGTCGTAGATACAACAGGCGCAGGTGACGTTTTCCACGGTGCTTTCATTTTCGGGCTACTTCGGGGATGGACGATAGAGAGGACAGCGGAGTTCGCATCCGCAGTCGCAGCGCTGAAGTGTGCTCACCTTGGGGGACGACAGGGCATACCCACTTTTGAGGAAACAGAGGCGTTTATAAAAACGAAGCACACTGACGGATAATTCGAACAAAACCCAAACATCCTACCAGACGGAGGCTATTCAATGTCTATCCTTTTTTCCGAATTGACGCGTGAACAAATCACAGAGAGGGCGCCCGGTGCTATCGGTGTTTTGCCAACCGCTGCAACCGAACAGCACGGTCCACACATGGCGGTCGGAACCGACGTCATTCTATGTGAAACTGTGGCCCGTCAAGCGGCGGAGAAGGTCGCGGGCAAAGTACCCGTCATCATCGCCCCGACACTCCCTTTCGGAAGCTCATGGCACCATTATCCCTTCGGTGGTGTGATATCGCTGACCAGCCCCACCTTCATAAATGCCGTTCAGGAAGCACTCCAGGGACTCGTCCGTTGCGGGTTCAGGAAGCTCATTGTTTTGAACGGGCATGGGGGCAACTCGGATCATGTGGGAGTCGTTGGACAGGACCTGGTCAACCGGCTCGATCATGAAGTAGCCGTTGCCACAGGTGACTACTGGAATATCTCAAGACCAGCCTTGGAAGAAAAAGACTTGATGCCGTCGCCACTCATTCCCGGACATGCGGGACAGTTTGAGACCGCAATGATGATGGCCTTGAGGCCAGATCTCGTCAGTGATGAGGGATTGGGACGGGTCTACGATGTATCGGGGGAAGGAGAAAGTCTGGATATCGATCTGGCCGGAGCCACGGTACAGATTCACGGTGCCTGGCAGAAGGGACCGGGACATTCGGACAATCCGGCAGACGCTACTGCGGAACTGGGCAAGGCGTTATTTGAAACGATCGTTGGCGCGGTTGCAAACTTCTATTCGGAATTCGCCCGGGTCGAAGGCCCCGCCTAACATCACGTGAATTCCGGTGAATGGGTGCCGTTAAGGCTGGCACCCATTCATTCTTCAGAGACCGGCAAGCCTTCAAGCCTCATGATTTTGAGAGCATTTGTGGTGGGACACGGGCCTTGACGCAGCAAGTAATCGAACACCATCGCGCCATCCAAGACATCCTCGCGGAAATGGTAATTCCGTAAACCGGCGATCTCTTCCTCGAGTGTGACCAGCTCCAGATCGTGCGTTGAAATAAGACCTACCCCATGCTTGGCAACCACTGAGCGAATATAGGAGCGACTACCCAGTAGTCGTTCCCTATTATTCGTACCCCTGAATATCTCATCGATCATAAAGAATAGGGGCAGTCCCTCCGCTTGATCCAGAGCGTTGAGCAGGGCTTTGAGTCGCCGTACTTCTGCGTAGAAATATGAGATCCCGTCCGTAACAGAGTCTGAAATCTTCATAGATGTAAACAGTCTGAACGGAATCGTGCGAAAGCTCTTTGCCATCACGGCCCCCCCCGCGAATGCGAGGCATAAATTCACGCCGATGGTCCTGAGAAAAGTACTCTTACCGGACATGTTCGAACCGGTAATGATGGCAATATCGGGGACCGAATTAAACGTAAAATCATTGCTGACCCTATCCTCACGTGTCAGAAAGGGGTGAGCCAATGCCTGAACGCGAAATACCGGATCATTCTGTTCCACACGCTCAACCACCTCGGGCATAATGGTATCCGGGTTGAGATAACCGAAGCCGGCCAAAGCGCTGTAGGCCTCCAGGTCATACCATGTTTCCAGCCAGGTAGGCAGATGCTCCTGCAGCTCCGAACGAAATCGATGCAGCCGATAGGTGAAATATAGATCCCATGGTACAAGGGCGTTCAGTATCAACCACAGAAATTGCCCCTTCTGCCATTTAGCGCCACCGGCTATTCGAGAGATCTCATGCAGCAGTACGGATGGTTTGGCGCCCGCACTCCGTAACGGTTGACAGTGACGAGCGAGGTTCGGCATGCCCTCCATTGGGAACGACTCCACATAGAGCAGCACAGAGCGGAACGGTCTAATTATCGACTCTAGCAATGTAGCGTCCGCATCAAGACTGTCCATTTCACTACGTTTGAACGAATAGAGCCCCAGGTAAATCAGCACATAAACCGAGAAAGTAATCGGCCACCATCCCGGTATCATTATTAATGCAAAGAGGATATAAAGCGTGAAATTCGTGATG
>JABIQT010000142.1 GCA_018667995.1 Candidatus Latescibacterota bacterium | reverse complement strand
GTCTTCGTCCTTGTTGACTCGATGTTTCTGTGGACCCAACCTATGAGATCCTGGCACAAATTGGACACAGCCATTCTGGTGGGTAGTCGCCGAAACCGCAAACCATATGGTTATCACGTCCATTGGCGCGAGGGGCCAGTAGTTCCCATCCTGATGCCATAGGACCCCTTTGCCAGTTCGCGGCGGCTTAACGATATAATCCGCCGCAAAGAAAGCTATATCTGGGCCAGTTAGGGGCTCGGCTACGTCTAATAGGTCATTGTCGCTGACAAACCGCACCCAGAACGGATCTTCCGCGATCAACCAGTGTCCCAAAGATTCCGGCCGGAGGTCTGGATGGCGGCGCATGAGCCAGTCGATGTGGCGCTCAAGCTCCTCTATAAGGTCAGGTTTGAGAACTTCGCGTACAATTACTACGCCATCACGATCATAGGCGGCGCGGAAACCCTCAAGGTCCGACGAATGGAATTCCTCTATCATGCCTGTAACATACTCCACCCTATCCGCCTAAGAACGGATAACGTATGACTCAACAAGGGTACAAAGAACAGCCATGGAGAATGGAGAATCTGATAGAGCCTGTCTATGAGATTCTCTGATCTTTCACCAAGGCCAATGCTAATGAAATCAACTAATCCATCATTGATAAATCACAGATCAGAAAGTGGATGTAGTCCGGCGGAAAAAGGTCACAATTGGTTCTTGCACGGTATGTATATTTTCTTGGTATCTATCAACGCAATTACTGTATTTCGAGACCTCATCCGGTTGAGACGGCAGATGAGATCTGATCAGAAATCGCGCTCAAAGGTCATACTTCGGTAGGGTTCTGGCATACCGTTGGCTGCGACTTCTTCCATGACTTCGCAGAAATAATCGAGCTCGGGAAGCGTAGTGTAGAGATTGGGGGAGGTCCGTAGGCCCTGCAGGTCCTCACCTCGATCAATACGGGCAGTCTGGATGTAGTGCTGTTCCCACAGGTAATCACGCAAGGCCTCGGGATGTACTCCGCGAATGCCAACGGTCGTGAATCCGCAGCTCATTTCCGGGTCAAGCGAGGTGTATAGCTGGATATTTGACAGTTTGTTCAGCCGCTCAGCCCAATAGAGCTTCAAATATCGCATCCTCTCCTCCTTGACCTTACCGCCAATGGCTCTGTGAAACGTAATCGCTTCACCGATCGCCAACATGGGGGCCATGGATTGGGTCCCAACACTCTCGTATTTCCGTATGCTTCGGCCTCTTCGACGTGATGGTCCCGACATCAAAGGGTTTATCTTTTCAATCTTGTCTTTTGGGATGTAAAGCAATCCAGTTCCCTTGGGGGCGAGCATCCATTTGTGCAGACTTGTGCCAAAGTAATCGCCCTGCAGGTCCGACATGGTGTAGTCGAGATGAGCAAATGAGTGGGCTGCATCCACGACGACCTCTATGTCCCGTTGATGGGCCATTTCACAGATTCGCTTTACCGGAAAGATCTGCCCGGTAAGGTAGGCTATGTGCGATACGAGAATTAGCTTTGTACGTGGAGTAATTGCTTCTTCGAATGCACTTACCAACTGATCCATGGACTCGGCCGGCGCCGGCACCTCTGCCCTGACGAGTTTGATGCCATCGCGGATCTCTCGGTGTCGAATCACGCTGACAAGCGAACTATAATCATGATTGGTGGTCAGCACCTCATCACCCGCTTTGAGCGGCACGCCGTATAGGACGGTTTTCAAGGCTTCGGTGGCATTTCGGACTATGGCGAGCTCCTGAGGATCACAGTCAAGCTGGCGACCGAGCGAAATGCGAACGGTCTCTACCCGGTCCTCGAAGTCATTGATCCATTGCTGTGCCGGTACCTCTTCCTGATTCCAGATATATCGCACTACCGCTTCCGTCACAACACGTGGTGATGGGCAGGTCCAGGCATTGTCGAGGTTGATCAGGCTCCGGTTCATACTGAAGGCCTGTTGCGCGGCGCCCCAGAGAGATTCGTCTCTCGCAGAATCGAATGGCGTCATTCCAGCAGCACTGGCCACGGCAGCCTCAGCTGCGGGAAATCCCGTCGATGCCAGCAACCCGGAGACAGCTGCCGCTCCCCCAGCGGTTTTGAGGAATCGACGTCTTCCCAAATTGGGAGCTGAAGTTGACGAGACATGTTCAATATCATTGTGTCGTGACATGGGGAATCTCCGCGGCCGTTGACGGGGCCCGATTGGATGTATTTCTTAAGGAAGGATGTGGCAGAATATGTTAGTGAATTGAGTACTTCATAAACTACAGTATCATTGCTTCTTTCCTTCAATCTCCTTTTACATGCGGATTGTTTGAATGAGGCAGATGTCAGCCACTCGATCACCAGGGCAGAAGTTGGCAGAATGGATGTCTACATGTATTACTGTCAGGACTCATGGAACGTGCGGTTTGAGTGGGGACCGGAAGGTATAGAGGCGCTCGGCCCGACTAGTGATGTGATCGTTATCGTTGATGTGTTTTCGTTTACGACGAGTGTCGAAGTAGCTGTATCCCGTGGTGCCGGGGTATTTCCATTCTACCATGGCCTACCCTACGAGTCGGCAGAATCATTTGCACAGGAAAAGAACGCACTCGTGGCAACGAGGACTCGATTTGCCCCCGAGGGGTTCTCCCTGTCTCCGGCGTCGTTGTTACATATCAAATCAGGCGAGCGGGTTGTACTACCGTCGCGTAACGGTTCGACGTTGACGCTCCAAGCGGCTTCTCATGCCCATACTGTTGCCGGATGTCTGAGAAACGCCCAGGCTGTTGCCCGTCATGCGCGTCTCTATGGCCGTACGGTGGCCGTCATCGCCTGCGGAGAACGATGGACCACCGGCAACAGCCTCCGGCCAGCCCTGGAAGACCTGGTGGGGGCAGGGTCCATTCTCAGCCAATTGGGAGGGAGCCCTTCGCCCGAGGCAGAGATCGCTATCGCGGCGTATGAATCGGCCAGCGAGAGACTGCCCGATATTCTGAGAGACTGTGGCTCGGGCATAGAACTCGAGCAGCGAGGATTCGCAGAAGACGTGGCATTGGCATCGGAACTGAACGTCAGCTCCTGTGTGCCAGTCTTGAAGGACGGACTGTACTGCGGGAGTTCCCCTTGAATGGAAATGAGTATACGAGACACGAAAGGCAAATCTCATGTCACTGACTATTTCACCTTGGAAATACGGAAAACAGTGGGTCTACTCGGTTACCTATGATGAAGCCTTGGCAGACCTGCACCGGTTCGTTGTGCCCATACACGAGGACCATGGCATCCCTGGTCATGTAGAGGTCGTAGTCGGACAGATGGGGCAAACCAGGAAGATAGGAAATTCCAGCTTTAACGGGTATCGCCATATGTCTGCAACAGAACTGAAGGAACTGTTGCATCACGGATGGGGTGTCGGTAATCACTCCTGGAGTCATGAGGTAATAACGAGCGACACTGTGGAACGCGAGATAGGAACCGCGAAAGAGGTCCTGGAGCAGGCAATAGGCTCATCGGTGTTTTTGTTCTGCTCTCCCGGTGATAATACCAACATGTCGGACCACGTTCTCGAAGCATGCAGGCGCCACGGATACCTGGGTGCCATGAGCATTACGGATGCCCTGAATCGCCCTGACGATGAG
>JABIQT010000904.1 GCA_018667995.1 Candidatus Latescibacterota bacterium | reverse complement strand
GAATCGAATTCAGACATAGTACTCCGAAATAGGAACAGCATCTGGTGGTTGGATAGCAGCCGATTCGAGCGCTTTTGCCGGGGCTCTTACGACCAAATGGCATCGGTCATTTATGGGGAAAAAAGTATCCGATACGTCCGAGAGTGTCAAGTCAATAATAGGTCGGATTAGCGCCATTTAATGGACCTCTGAAGGGAGCCTAAAAGCCCACCTAACAGCGCCTCGGGCGGTGTACAAATAAAACTTGCAGCTCACCAGTAGTTGGCCTATATTTCAACGTGAAATCAAATAGCAAAGAACTGGTGCTACCGGGCAATCGACGGGCACTGTCGTTGGAGGTGACTCATGAAAAGGAAGCAGCGGAAATTTCTCGTTGGCTTCGGCGTGGTGATAGCGGCCATTGGATATCTGATATACACGGGCTTCAGCGATTCCACGATGTATTATCTGACCGTAAGTGAATTGCACGCATCGCCTGTTTATGCTAAAAACTTACGCCTCAACGGGCATGTGGTCACCGGGTCCATCAGGAAAGATGAAGTAGGTACCATGCGGGTCCGCTTCCTGGCAGAGGAAGGTGGAATGGAAACGAATGTGGTATACACTGGCGTCATACCCGACACGTTTAAAGACGGGTCAGAAATCGTTGTTGAGGGAACCTACGCCCCCGATGGCACTTTTACGGCGCATACGCTTCTGGCCAAATGCCCATCCAAGTACGAGAGCGAAGGCTATGATGACTACGAACCCGCCCAAACCGCTCTCTAAATGAGATCTTAGAATGACAAAATTAAGCATCACCCTGGCCGTGCTATTTCTATGTGGCACCTTAGCGTGGTCGACACCTTCTGTTGGTGCAATCACAAAAGCTGAGGTGAAGGATATCTCCGGCGAATTGATTTGCTACTGTGGGTGTGCCAGCAAGGTTGTTGCAACTTGCGGGTGTGGAACGGCCGACCACATTGAAGAAGATATAGAGAAAGATCTAGAATCTGGAAAAACGAAAGATCAGATCATTGCGGCCTATCTGGCGACGCACGGTGAGCAAGGATTGGCAACACCTATTGCTAGTGGGTTCAATTTGAGTGCCTGGGCTATTCCAATTTTGATGTTCTGTGTGGGCGGCGCTGTAATCAGATCCGCGCTGGTACAATGGCATCGGAAGGGAGTCGATGGACAACCCGCATCTGCACCTGAAAATGAACCAAAGCGGGTTTCCCAAAGCGAGACAAGGCGTAGAGACCAAATTCTGAATGACATTCAGGATATGGAATAACGGATGGTTGCTCTGGCATGTGGTCTCCTAGCACTCGGTGTCGCGGCATTTCTGCTTAGTCCACTTCTGGATCAGCAACGCCGCTGGTTCGGAGGTCAGTCAGAACTGGAAGACCTGAACAAGCAGAAAGACTTCCTCTATTCTGCGATTAGAGAACTAACTATTGATCATAAGATGGGTAAATTGTCGGATCAGGACCACGAAGAGCTAGAGTCCGAGTACATGACACGAGCGTCCACGGTCTTGGATCAGCTTGAGCATGCGGCGAATGGAAATCACAGTCCTTCAGATCGTGTGGAACAAGCGGTTCTCGAAATACGGAGAAACCGTGGTGGATCCCCGAAGACTGCCCCAGAATCTCTATCCGATGAAGCAGAGCAAATCCCAGAAATACAGGACTCTGAAGAATCGAACGTTGCTTCAGATTTACCCGATGGTAAGCCGATTGATTGTACGAAGTGTGGTAAGGAAAATGAGTCCGCGGCGAAATTCTGCATAGAGTGTGGAACATCCTTGGGTGTGTCGTCGTGCGAGGAATGCGGAAACGATAATCCATCCGAGGCAAAATTCTGCGCAGGATGCGGGACAGAGCTATGAGAATGCGCTTCTCAATAGTTAGTCCATAACCGTACTACTAAAACATAGAGACCTCAATGAACTATCGCATTGGCCCCACGGGGCTTTTGTTGTTTTTGGTCGTAGCTTGTACTCTCATCTGCTTGACTTCAGGGGATGTGCATGCTCAGGGATCCGGACGCATTTCTGTGACGGTGACAAATCGCACGGCCGGTGAAGCTCTTGCGGGTCATGCTGTGCGGGTGCTGCGACACACCAATGAGACGGGTGAGACCGATGAGATGGCGACTGGGACGACAGACGCGAGTGGGCAGTTTGAGTTTGAGGACTTGCCGCTTGACGGTGCTCATTACGTGGTATCAACGCGATTCAGCGACGTGGATTACACCACCGATCATCTGGTATTGATTCCCATTCAGGCTACATTCGATACCAGTATTGATGTTTTCGAAACTGGTAATTCCGACGAGCTCATCAGTGTGGGCGCCTTGCACGTCATCGTTGAAGCCAATCCAGATGTCCTCAACATTACAGAGATCGTTATCGTCCGCAACAACGGAGGCTCGACGTTTGTTCCGGAGACCCAGGACGCGGCTATAGCTCTCACGCTGCCCTCAACTGCTTTTGGGCTGCAACCGGTTACCCCCGGCGTAGAGAATACAGACCATGGCCTCCGATATACCAGTCCCATCCCCCCTGGCGAGACACAGATTTTCTACACGTACAGCCTCGATAGAAATGCCATTGATGATGAGCTCACGAGGCAGATGGAGTATGATACCGAACGGGTTCAGGTTTTTGTGCTTCCCAGCACGCAGACCGTAACGGCATCGAATCTCACCAACGACGGAGTAAGACAGATTGGCGACAAGAACTATATGACGCTCTCCAATACGGTTGGCCTGAAGCGGGGAATGTCGATTCGTCTGGAGCTGCCCTCTGAACTGATATGGCAAGACATAATGAAGTGGGGTGTGTTTGGCATGGCTGTTCTGATGGCCATCGTGGGCATCATTGCCATCGCGAAGTCTGATCCTGCCGACGATGTACAGACTACATCCTCAGAAAAAGTCGTGCGAAGCCCTGAGGAGACGGAACGGGCTGAGCTGGAATTTGACAAACTGGTTTACGCCATCGCTGATCTGGACGAGGAATATGAGACCGGTGATCTTGAAGAAAAGGCGTACCGCCGTCGGCGCAAGAACCTTAAGCGACGAGCGGCACGAGTCCATTCAGTCAGTGAGTGAAGGTGGAAGTCGGAATGGATGAAAATGACGCTAATGATATCATCAAGATTAAGAAACTCACGAAGACCTATGGCCGTTCGCGCGCACTCGACCGGATTGACCTGCGGGTAGGACGGGGTGAGTTCCTCACCATTGCAGGGCCGAACGGCGCCGGAAAATCTACACTGCTCGGTATCATCGCGGGCCTTATTCGTCCCACGCGGGGTGAAGTTCTTCTGGACGATGTAGATGCTGTAAAGGATAGGGACGATGGCTTGGCCCGGAAAATCGGTGTACTTTCCTTTCATTCCTTCCTTTACAGTGATCTCACGGTGCTCGAGAATCTTCGGTTTTACGCCAAACTGTACGACATAGAAGATGCCGAAGGCCGATCCGATGAATTGCTGCAGCGATTGGGGATGTCTAAGCGTTCTCATAGCCTCACAAAGACGTTATCCCGAGGAATGAAGCAGCGTGTCGCCCTGGCAAGAACACTTTTGCACGATCCACCTGTCCTTCTGCTGGATGAGCCTTACGTGGGATTGGACCAAGGTGCCATGGAATTGCTTCAACGATTCCTTTCAGAGAAGCAGCGGACGATTCTATTGGTTACGCATGATCTCAATCGTGGTCTCGAAGTCGCCGATCGCATTGTGATTGTAGACCGTGGCCATATTGTACATGATGAGCCGAAGAACGGTCTCACGCTTCAAGCATTCGATGACATCTATCGGGGTAGCACCACGTCTTTCTGAGTTCATCATCGGATCTACAGTCACGGCCGGGTCGAGATCTGCATTTTGGTTCGCCGGCCTATGCGAATGTGTTTATGGGTTTTCTGAAAAAGGCCTGGAGTATATACGCCAAGGACATGGTAGTAGAGTACCGCACGCGGGAGCGGTTGACTACCATGTTCGTGTTTACGCTCGTCATCATAATCATATTTAACTTTGCGTTTGATACTGGCACGGTCGCCATGCGACAGATCGCACCTGGCATGATGTGGGTTGCTTTCACGTTTGCCGGCATGCTCGGCGTGAACAGATCGTTTGTACCTGAGAAAGAAGAGGGTTCGTTTGATGGCCTGCTTCTGGCCCCAATGGACAGAGGCGCCATTTATCTGGGAAAACTGCTTGGGAATCTTACGCTAATCGGCCTTGTCGAGTTACTTTCACTTCCTCTGTTCGCGCTATTTCTCAATCTTCCGATCTTCGAATTCCTTCCGGGGTTATTGCTGGTATTTGCGTTGGGGACAGTGGGCTTTGCTTCCATAGGTACCTTGTTTGCGGCCATGGCGGTGAATTCGAGGATGCGGGAAGTCATGTTACCGATTCTTCTATTTCCCCTGGCATCCCCTATACTCATTGCGGCAGTGGAAACGACGGGCATCGTTTTCCGGAGCGGAGAGTGGGACGAGTTGTCTTCCTGGATCAGTCTTC
>JABIQT010000143.1 GCA_018667995.1 Candidatus Latescibacterota bacterium | reverse complement strand
GTTCTATCAGATCGTTTATTCTTGGAGGGGCGATGTCCTGATTGTCCACCAATTGCTCGAGATTCTCCCAACCCGTGTGTTTGATGTCCAACTGTGTCTTGTCGCGCCACCACTTCAATACCTCAATGACGAACAGCGGATTTCCACCGGATTCTGTAAACACCCGATCGGTGATAGGTACCGGTACCGCCCGACTTCCGACGATTTCATGCACGAGAGATCGGACGTGGGCCTCGTTGAGATTGGAGAGAGAGACTGTGGAACCGATGCCTTCACTGGCCATACGTCCCATAGTTTCAGATAGAGGGGCCTCGCTCCCATCTTCGCCGTCTTCTATCTCTTCAGGCCGATAGGTGGCGATAAGGTGCAGGCGCCGTCCAGGCAGCTGACGGGCAAGGTAGTGGAGCAGCTGGACACTGCCGCTATCCCCCCAATGGAGGTCATCCATGCACAGTACCACGCCGCGGTCCTTCGCCATGGACAACATCAGATGCATGATGGCCTGAAAGAGCCGCTGCTGTTCTGCCTTCGGACTTAGGCCCGGGGGGGCATGGGCCTCGAGAGTCCGCCGCTCTTTAGTAGACCAGACGTGGGGCATCAAAGAGGCCACTTCTGGTGTCTCCTCGAGTATCCTTGCCCTGAGTCGCGCATACCCCACAGGTGTGATTCCAGTTTTGGCAGATGAAAGTCGTTGGCTCAGGGCATCGACAAACGGTTGATAGGGCATGGAAATCTCATGATAGAGGCAACTACCAAATAGGGTCCACATTCCCTGCTCATCCGCATACTCGAGCGCATCCACAGCGAGGCGCGTTTTACCAGTGCCTTCGCTACCGGCAAGGAAGGTTAGCTGGCCATCTCCAACGAGGGCTTTGCGTACGGCCTCGTGAAGGATTTCCTGTTCGTCTTCACGACCTACAAGATCGGCATTGAATTCATCCCGGGGTTGTGCTATGGGAACGCCTACCTGAACGGGACGATCGTCCAGCGTCACCGTGACCTGCCCGTCTTCTGTGCCTCCAGCTTCTACGAGACCACGACAAATATCCAGGTCGGTCAACAGGTCTCCGGCGGACTGATAGCGGTCTGATGGTTGTTTTGACAGTAAGGTCAGGACGAGTTGGTCAAGCTCCATCGGCAGTCCGGCTCGATAGGTCGAGGGTGTTATCGGATCATCATTGATGTGCTGATACACCACGGAGATCGGTTCAGTCCCTTTGAATGGGCGCTTTCCGGCAAGCATTTCGTACAACAGAATGCCCAGTGAGTAGAGATCTGATCGGTGATCGATTGGTTCGTTCAGGACCTGCTCCGGTGCGATGTAATCGATGGTGCCCATGACATTTCCCGTCATTGTGATAGCACTCAGCCCTTCCACGCGGGCCAATCCGAAGTCCAGGATTTTGGCGACCCCAGATTCGTTCAGAATTACATTTCCCGGTTTAATATCGCGATGATAAACGCCCAGCTCATGGGAGCATTGTAGGCCCAGCGTTATCTGATGAACGATGTTCAGAATCTCCGAAAGGGGCTTGACGGGCTCCTCGACCAGCAGATCGCTGAGGGGACGACCATTCAGAAGCTCCATGACTATGGCACATGTTTCCTCATCCTGGACCACTTCATATATGGTTACTACATTGGGATGATCGATTCGCGCAACTGCCTGGGCCTCCCTCAGAAATCTGCGCTTGAATTCCTCCTGAGTCGCCAGATTTTCGAAGAGGATCTTGATGGCAACGTCGCGATCAAGACGCGTATCATGAGCCTTGTATACCAGGCCCATGCCACCGCGCCCTATGACTCCTCCCATTGTATAATGTCTGAATTTCGATCCTGCCTCTAAACTCATATTAACGTGCCTGCCTGGAATGAGATTTACGCTTTACCACCAGAACTCTGTCCTGACATATCTGATTATCCTGCGAAACAGGATTCTGGCTATTGACCTGGAGCCACAATACACTCTCGAAATACCCGTCATGCCCGGCTTTAATATTGCCGATTCATTGCTCACGTTGCTACGCACCTGTACAACCGACAGGTCTCCCTCTAAAGTGGCTATGGGAGCGATAGCGTCAACGACGCCATCAAAATCCATAGAAGGAAAGCCCTGGACCTTGAAACGAATGGGATATCCAATTTCAATGTCTCCTACTTCTCTTTCCGGCACCGCCATCTCGACGGCCATCGTTCTGTGGTCGATCATTCTACAGATCTCATCGCCAATCTCCACAAACTCATCCCGGCGCTCCTTAAGAAAGCGCGTAGTAATGATCCCTGAGAGTGGACTCAGGATTTCGCTAAGGCGCTGTTGTTCAGCAAGATATTCTTTCGTAGCGGACAGTTCACGGATACGTGCAATCACGCCATCTATTTCCTCCTGCCGCGTGCCTGCCTCCAGAAGATCGAGTCGGCTCCTGGCTTGCTCAAGTGCCGCTTGTGCCCTATTGAGCTCTAACACCGTCTCATCGTGGTCTTGCTCTGATATGACGTCGTTTGCATAGAGGGCTGTGTTCCGGTTCGACCTGACGCGGACAGCTTCAAGATTGACACGGGCTTCTTCCATCGCAGAACGAGCTTCTTCGATCGCCTCGGGTCTCGAACCGAGCTCCAGAAGAGCTATTCGCGCACGGGCTTGAT
>JABIQT010000144.1 GCA_018667995.1 Candidatus Latescibacterota bacterium | reverse complement strand
GGACCGGCATATGCCTGGAAGCTCGTCATATTGGTATGTTCGGCCAGAGGCCAGAACCGATTATACTTTCGCTTTACCAATATAACAGATCGGCTTTACAATAAGTCAAAATTGGAGTCTGTCAAGCACATCTGTTCCCATACTTAGATACGGCGATGCCGGATATGGGTAGGTTACTTGTCGGAGTCTTTAACCAGGCTCAATTATCCTACCACGCCCGACCTGATGGGACCAGTATCCTAGTAGTGGCCAATGCTGATTTCTATCCGCATTGGCTGCGGTCCCTAAGTCCGGAATACCATCTCTCGAACGTGAGACTATCCCTAATTATTGGACACATACCGAAGTATGAGCTATACTCCTTCAAAATCACATTTCGAAGAACTGTCTTCAAGCCGAAACCGCCGTCCCCAGCATTCAGATTATATTGAAGACCGCTGAGCTTGTCCGTCTCAGAGTCTAGCCTGCTAAAACGTAATTGGCTGGCCATTCGGCGACCGTCTCATGAATTACAAGCTCCAACACTCAGAAACCGAATGGACACACTTCCATGGAGCCGTTGCGACGAGTGTCCGTGAACAATGATAAAACGATCGTTGAGATATCAAATGGGATGCAGCTGTCCTGTCAGAAAATGGAGATATTATGAACACGCAGTCCCGTGATGGTGCTGGCTCTACCCATTCGGCCACAGGTAAGTCTGGTGAGATATTTGGTGGTCTCGCCTCCATGCTGGTGGCCTTGCCCTCGGCGATTGCTTTTGGTCTGATCGTGTACGCCCCCCTCGGTGGGGATGCCGTCGCCATCGGTGCCCTGGCTGGTATTGTCGGTGCTATCACGCTGGGTCTGGTCGCCCCGATATTCGGCGGCGCCCCTGGCATTATCACCGCTCCCTGTGCGCCGGCCGCCGCGGTTATGGGTGCCCTGGCGATATCCCTCGTGGCGGTGGGTCCCGGTGAGCTGGATCCGGAACTGATTCCGCTACTGCTGGTACTTGCCGGAATGATCTCCGGCATATTGCAATTTTTCTACGGTATTCTGGGCGGCGGCAGCATCATCAAATTCATCCCCTATCCGGTGGTTGCGGGTTATCTGAGCGGTGTGGGTATTATTATATTTACGAGTCAACTGCCCAAATTCCTGGGAATGCCGAAAGGGTCAGGCTTCTTTCAGGCACTCGGAGAGCCGGCACTCTGGCAGAACCCCTCTATCATTGTCGGCGCCGTGGCCATTCTGGCGATGGTATACGCGGGTAGGATCACCAAACTCGTTCCCGCCCCGATCATCGCGCTCGGCTGCGGTGTGGCGGTATATTTTGGCCTGTCCTTCACCTATCCCGGACTTCTGAGCCTTGACGGCAACCCGTATATCATCGGCGCAATTAGTTCCGGGGATGGCCCGGGATTCTTCGAGACGATTGTAACAAGATGGTCCGCGGCAGGCCAGCTGGATCTCCACGCCCTAGGACTAATCCTTGTACCCGCTCTGACCCTTTCAGTATTGCTGTCCATCGACACGCTGAAAACGGGTGTTATATTGGACGCCTTGACACGACGAAGCCATAATTCCAACCGCGAAATCGTCGGCCAGGGCCTCGGCAATATCGCGGCTGCTCTCACAGGCGGTATGCCGGGCGCCGGAACCATGGGGCCTACCTTAGTAAATGTAACGAGCGGCGGACGCACGCGGTTGTCCGGTATTCTGAACGGTGCCTTCGCCTTGACCGCGTTTCTACTCATCGGCGATCTCGTAGCTTGGATTCCCGTGGCGGCCCTGGCCGGTATCCTTATGGTCGTGGGCGTGCGTATGATCGACCGTGAGATGTTTCATCTGCTGTTGCAGAAATCCACCCTCCTTGATTTTATGGTCATCTTCCTGGTTGTGGTGACGGCAGTGGCCGCTGATCTGATGTCTGCGGCAGGCGTCGGCGTAGGATTCGCTATTCTTCTCTTTCTACGGGAGCAGATACGGAGTTCCGTGGTTCGCCGGACCCTCTTCGGGAACGAGACTTTTTCCAAGAAGCGACGGCTTCCGGACGCCATGGCCATCCTGGAGAGAGATGGTAGGCAGACCGTGGTGATAGAACTGCAGGGACCGCTGTTTTTCGGCACGGCGGATCAGCTGCTCTCTGAGATGCGGCCGCTAATTGCCGGATGTAGGTACATTATCCTGCACATGAAACGTGTGAGTTCGCTGGACTTCACGGCCGCACACAGGCTCGAACAGATTGAGGTGCAGCTGGAAGAGCAGGACGGTCATCTCATTCTCGCAGATCTACCTCGTTCTATGTCTTCCGGCATGAGTTTTCAGGATTATCTGTCGCAAGTCGGGCTTCTGGCAGGAGGAGGAATCCGGCTGTTCAACGAATTGGATTCCGCGCTGTCATGGGCGGAGGACCGCACCATCCAGGCGGCTGAAATCGCTGCGCCACCGCAAGAACAGGCGCTCGACCTGAGTCAGGTGCACATTCTATCGGGACTGTCTCCGGATGATATAACGATGCTGCGCCCCTGTGTCACGGAACAGTCTTTCAAGTCGGGCGAGAAGATATTCTCCCGCGGAAATGAAGAGGACGAGTTATTCCTGATCCGTCGGGGCACCGTCAAGATCATGCTGCCACTCAAGGACGACAGGCACCATCACATCGTCACATTTGGCCGGGGCGATTTCTTCGGGGACATGTCTTTCCTGGACAATGCGCCCCGTTCGGCGGATGCTGTAGTAGAGGAAGACTGTGAGCTATATGTGATCTCACGTGCGGATTTTGACCTGAAGGTGGACGACGCGCAGCAGATCACGGAGAAGTTCTTCACGGGGCTGTGCACCACCATGGCAGACCGTTTGCGCCAGGCCAATCTTGAGATTCGGGCATTGCAGGAGTCTTGAGGGGGCACGGTCTAACGCAGATGGGCAGGTTGGCCGGTGCCCGCGTGTTGGGCCATATCATTGAGGTGCTGATTCGCCAGGCGTGGCGCATTAAAAGCGAATCGGTGGCTGAAGTTTTTCCGACACCTTGGCTTGAAACGCGTTGGGAACACTAACAGACCAGTCGTCATAGAACAGAGATGCTTGCGCGTGTGCGGGCCTATCGGTAGAATTTCCTATCAACGGCCTGGACGGGGAGACAATAAATCAGAAACCGGAATCGAATCAGAAGCCGGAGTTGTATCCTGATAGGGCACTACGATCCGGAAACCGATGTTGACGCGCGATGCCTCGGGATTGTTCCAGTTACGGTACGCGGCGCGGCAGACAGAGCGATTGTCGAACCACGATCCGCCTCTCAGTACGCGGTTTTCTCCAAAGTCCGGACCGCGTGGGTCTGTTTCATCTCCGCTTTCGTAGGAATCCGGGTGGTACCAGTCCATACACCATTCCCAGACGTTGCCAGCCATATCGTGGAGCCCGAGAGGGCTGGGCTGAAAAGTACCCGTTGGTTGAAATGCTGATCCGGTGAACGCCGAACCCCGCTGTCTGAAATTGGCTTCGTGATGCGTCAGCGTGTCCCCGGTCGTGTACCTGAGATTCTGACCTCCGTTCCTGGCCGCGTACTCCCATTCGGCTTCCGTGGGCAATCGACCGCCCACCCAGCCGGCAAAGGCCGCTGCGCCGTGCCACGTAACGTTTACCATTGGATGTCGTTCGTAACCTTCCTTAGGAAAATACGATCCGTCGCGTTTCTCTATCAGCGACGCCTCGTTCTCGAGGTCGACCCAGGGGGCATAGGAAGGGGTCAGGTCGCCCCGGGCGTTTAAGAAAGCCGCAAACTGGCCATTGTTTATCTCGTAAACGCCCATCCAGAAATCCGAGATGTCCACCGAACGAACTGGCTTCTCGTCGTCACCTTCGTCGAAGGTGTCACCCATTTGGAATGATCCGCCGGTCACGGCGGTCAGCTCGATGCCCTGCCCGTCGCCCAGTCGGATGATTCTCCTGCTTTCGCTGACTGCTTCCAGGGCGGGCCCCGTTCCCTTGTGCAACCACACTGCAACATCCTGGTCGTTGGGCACCTTGTCGAGCAGCGTCTCCAGGTAGGGCCGCGCATCGTCATATTCGCCATGATCGATATAATACTGGGCCGCCAGCTTCCATGCGGCGATCTGATCTGAATCTCCCGTGGCGCCGTCACCTGATGCTGTAACGCCCGAGCGGGCAAGTGATGCAGAATTGGCCAGCCGCTCTTTAGATTTTGAGAGCATATCAACGACAAAGGGGTCGTCGGGGTAGTCGCGGAGCGATTTTTCCAGGTATCGGATACTCGACTCGTAGTCCCCAATTTCGTACAGGGCGACGCCCTTTCTCAGGTAGAATACATATGGCCGCTCGCTTTCCAGACCGGATGGAGACGCGACGCCAGTATTCAGTGGCCCCGCAGGAGCGACACCTGCCTCGCCGACCAGGGTGCTCCCCGGATTCACCCCCTGTTCCACGGCGTCAAACAGCACCCGGTAGCTTTGCCCAGGCTCGAATTCACTGAATCGGCGTTCCACCACGCAAACTACGTCTCCAGAAGGCATTCCGGATGTTTGGCGGGTCTCGAGTACGTCCACATGTTCCGCGCTTACGTATCCGCTGAATGTACCCGACGTGATGCTCATCCATCCGTCGACCTCGTCGAGCACCGCCAAAACCGTTCCACGGGACAAGGAGTGAACGACGGTTCCGTCAGGGCTTTCTCGAACGTTCAGTGCCCGAGCCATGATTATACCGGCACGGTTCCCGCCCGTTGCTACGGTGTCACTAACCACCGAAACGTACTGACTGCTGACTACACCCATATCTCCGTCATGGCGTACGGTGTACCAGTCTGTCCCCTGGTCCAGCACGTCCACGACGGAACCTCGAGGCAGCGAACGCACCACCTCCCCGCCGGGTCTGACCCGCATGTTCAGACTCCGAACCATGATGACACCCCGATCGGACGAGACGGTGGTCGGCGTGCCCATCCGAACGACTCGGATATCCGCCGTCTTGGGTGGAGGCGTCAACTCGACTCCCGTTTCAACCGTCAGCACATATCCTGTCATGTCGGAGTCTACGATGAGTCCCGACTCCATCTGCACGAATACGGTGTCCCCTTCGATAGCGGTGATGGTACCGTGACGCAGGAATGCTTGTGCCATTACCTGCTCGTTCGCGTATCCCAGGTAGCAGCCTGCGAAGATAAATCCCAGTAGGACGTTTCTCAAGGTCCACAGTTTATGTCTCATTACGATCTACCTCCACCACTTATGCGTTATCAATAAGATGTACTCCGCGCAGACAGACTGGAAGAGCCCGAGGCGTTCCGGCAACGAATCCCGGTACTTTTCGTGAAATGGGACCGGGGCCGCGGAAATGCTGAGCCCCTGAAGCCGCAACGCCTGAGAAAGCCTCGCACTTTCCAGCGAAGAGGTGACGAGCAGACCGCTCTTCCACCCTTCTCGTTGAAATATCGCAGGCAGCATTTCAAGATGGTCGGCATCGGGGGCCGCGCGGTTGACCAGGACCATATCCGGTTTCAATCCCATTTCGAGCGCCAGGTAAGACATGGCTTCCACATGAGAAAGCGGTGAATCACTGTCAGAAGTGCCCGTGAAGATTAGTTTCGACGCAAATCCACGCCGGACGAGGCGAAGAGCGTGCACCGTCTGCCGTAAGGCTGCGTCAGACAGGACCCCGTCCTCGTAAATCTCACCTCCGGCGACGATGACCACATCCGACTTCGCCAAAACGGTTGGCTCGATCAGGTCCTGCCCGAGCCATTGGGCCATCGGCGTCCATCCTATCAGGACGACTGTCAACAATATAAAGATCACCACCGCGATTATGGCTTTATTTACGCCTTTAAACCGATCATACCAGCTCATCATTCGACCTCTTGTATGGCGCGGCACTTATTGCAGGTTTTCTCAAACCTGAACCGCGTCTGCCGACCAATCCTGGACTTGGTGTGCGTACCTTTATTGCAACTGCCGTGCCAATATTTCAAAAACGGGACGGGGTCGGACAGCCTGGGCTACCGCAGGTTGCAGTGGGCGTTGCCGCGGAATCGCCGTGCGGAATTTGTGAGGTATTCCGCTGCTGCTCAGGAAGAAGTGGGGATATTCGCCCCGCCTGAGCTACCTGGGTGCCCCAATAATACGACCTTCTTCCCATTCTGCTCGGACATTAACCCGTCTGGGATGAATCACCGTGACGTTCCAGCCGTCGTTTGGCTCGCCCTCATCGCCATATTTCGTGAGTCAGGGACCGCACGGGCGACACCCACGCGACCGGCGCCAGAGATTTTCCCAATGAGACCTTTGAGCGCGTGGTTTTCGAGCGAAAGATTGGCAATGAGCAGCTTTAGCTTTGTGTTCTCGTCTTCCAGCTCTTTCAAGCACTTGACACCCGATGCCTCAATACCGTTAAACTTGCTCTTCCAAACACAGTAGGTGGTATCGGAGATACCGTGTTGCCGGTAGCCCCTCTCACCGGGCCACCAGCCTCAACAGATTTGAGAATTTTGACAATCTGTGTTTCGTTGAACCGTGCTTTGCGCAATAAAGGTCGTCGCTGGACGATAGAAACTATGCCGGAGAACGCTGACAATCAACGGTCCCGATTAGGGGGATGGCTGTGAATGTAGTGTATGTCTGTACAGAATTGAGTTTATCTAAAGGCCGATCCGCAGCAATTCTCAGCAGTTTCAAAACACATCTGAGCATCAAGGGCGTGCACCCTGTGTGCCCGGAGATCCTCTGCCCGAAGAGCTGGAAGAAAGGGTAAAGCCTTGGTATTGTCTTCCTGTAGAGGCGAGCTCGGGGATCATTGCGATGGTCTATGCTGTTGGGAAAGCTATAAATCGAGAAACAGTTGTGCTCGGGTTCACGGATATCTGTCGAAAGATGCTTTGGCACTGACACAGCCCCGCCTCCCCGTTTTGCCGTATCGACTACTTATGATTCGATTCCGCCATTCTGTGCCGATGTACATTTCACTGTAAACGGTGTTGTTTTCCCAGAATGGATAGAAGCCATTTCTATCCTGTTTGAGGCCCTTAAGCCAGGGCTTGCGCAATTGATATCCCTGACTGTGCCACAGGAAAGCACCACCTACCTCACCAGCCAGAATCCCTTCGGCTTCATCATATAGCCGAAACCGATTTTCCCGATCAGTTTCACTTCTGGCTCTGTCGATCAATTCATCGAAACGCGGGTTGGCCCAGTCGTGCCGTGTGAATCCTCTGGGTTGTGAGCGCCAGGGCACCCCTAGCATGCTCTGCGGATCCGGAAAATCAGGGCCGTAGCCGACGAGGCCCATGGGGATTTTCCATTCGTACATCAGTGAATTAAACGTGTTTGTTTGTGTATTGCGGATATGGATCTGGATCCCCAGAATCTCGCGCAGCTGTTGTTGAATTACCTGTGCCGCCTGACCACCGTGGGAGGCAGCTGGCATATCCCGCAACCACATTTCCATTACGGGAAATCCCTTTCCATCCGGATATCCTGCCTCGATTAAGAGCCGTCGTGCTTCCTCTGGATTATGCTGCTGAAAACCACTGTTTTTGCCCTCCACGACTCCAACGAAACTAGGGGGACGCATGGTGTAGGCCGGCACCACAGTTCCCTTGAATAACACATCGGCAATGTTCTGTTTATCGATGGCCAGGGCAATCGCTTTTCTAACCCGGTTGTCGTTGAATGGCGGTTCCTGTGTTCGGAAGAAAAGATAGCTCGTCGTCAAACCGTTGTACTGCCAGAGCTGTTTGCTTAACACCGGATCATTATTGACCCGGTCTATATCTGCCGGATTACCGACCCCTATCAGGTCAATCTCATTGTTCTCGTACGGAAGGATTCCGAAGCCGCCAGTAGCGCTACCGGTGCCGGCCAGGCCGGAAAAGAGCCGCACAACTTTTCTCAAATAAGCTGGGTTGTTGCCACTATAGTGTGGATTGAGTCGAAAGGTCATGTGTTTTCCGCGAATCCAGTCGTCCAGCCGAAACGCCGAATTACTCACACAATTGCCTGCATCGATCCAGCGAGGACCGTATTTTCCAGCTGCCATCGGGGCACGGGCGATGAAGCGGTGTACGAAGTTACAAACGGAAAATAGGCACACGGCTCCTCGGTCTCGATCACCAGCGTCAGGTCATCCATCGCACGCACGCCCAGGGCATTCGGATCGGCAATTTTCCTTTGATTAAAGGCCTTGGCGCCCTTGATGTCATAATAAAAGAACGCATACACATTGCCGCCGTCCGGATGCAGCAGGCGCTTGAAGGTGTACTCGAAGTCATAGGCGGTAACCGGCGTTCCGTCGCTCCAGCGCGTGCCAGGAT
>JABIQT010000793.1 GCA_018667995.1 Candidatus Latescibacterota bacterium | reverse complement strand
GTCGTATATGGCCACTCGCACAAGCCTGCCATCGAGGAAGAGGACGACGTTGTGTACCTCAACCCCGGTAGCGCAGGGCGGCGCAGGTTCTCGCTGCCCGTATCTGTGGCACACATTACTGTAACAGGATCCGAAATGAAGGCTGTAATCCAGGTTCTGGAAGTCTAAGGATCGCCTGGGAATAACGCTTTATCATCTGGATTCGGTAATCGAAGAAAGTGCAATAACCAGGCAGAAGGAACTTTATAAATGCATTCGCACCGCCCCAGCAAACTCCCTGTACGCCTACATATCAAGAATAACCGATCCGGTGAACTGGTTTTTCGCACGACTCCCGATCGATACGCGGATGCAGCAGCGAGGCATGTCGATATATCGGGGCGCATGGATACTACCATCGACTGGGACCTGGATCAATTTTCTGAGTCTATGAAGACGGCCGAGGTCCTGATGACGTGGGATCTGCCGACAGAGGACTTGCGCGCGCGTGCACCGCATCTGAAGTGGGTGCACATCATTGGAGCAGGCGTTGAACACTTGGCGCCTTTTGACTGGGTGCCTAAAGGCATGACGATTACGAATAACTCTGGTATCCATATGGAAAAGACCATGGAGTACGTATCCATGGCTCTGCAGATGCTCAACAACAATATTCCGAAATTCGTGACCGATCAACGAAACGCTAAATACAATTCGGTATTCAGCACGCCTATTGCCGGGAAGACAGTAACCGTCGTTGGTGTAGGAAAGATGGGCCGCGGCGCAGCAAGGGCTGCCCGCAAACTAGGATGCCGGGTCCTGGGCGTACGCAGGAGCGGTCGCTCCTCCCGCTATGTGGACCAAATGTATGGTCCCCAGCATCTGAATCGGGCTCTCAGCGAGGCGGATTTTGTGGTCGTCAATGCTCCGTTGACTCCCGAAACGGCTGGAATGATCGGGGCGGTGCAGCTGGATGCCATGAAGCCAGGAGCGGGACTCATAAACCTCGGCCGGGCAAAGGTCGTTGACTACAGTGCCCTGGCCCAGAGACTATCTTGTGGAGCGTTGGGCGGTGCCATCATCGACGTCCACGACCCCGAGCCGTTGCCAGAGAATTCGCCGTACTGGAATACGCCTAATCTGATCATCACGCCCCATGTGTCGTCTGATGACGACTTGTCCTACGTTCCACTGACACTGGACCTGATGTTCAATAACATGGGTAGATTCTTGGCCGGAGCTCCCCTTAAGAACCGTGTAGACCCCGGATTGGGGTATTGATCAGGATGCAACGGTTAGGAAAACCGGACTCTAAATCTACTTGTCGTAGTGAGAAATAGACCGTCGCGTCATCTCACCAAGCAATCGACGATTCGGTTCAGGACCTCGGTCTGCCTCTCACTCTTGTTCTCATCCCCCCACGGAGCCGGCGTCTGTGTGATCACGAGATCCAGCGATGGACATACGAAGATGTGCATGGAACCAGCGCCGGATGCCGCGAACGCATCTTGAGGCAAGTCCGGCCAGAGTTTCGCGTGATCATTGGTCCAGAACGCCAATCCGTATTTCCAGTTCTCTTCCGGCTCGAGTCTAACAACATCCTCATTGGTCTTCGTAGCCTCCGCCAGATAGTCCGCCGGAATCAGCTGTTTCCCATTCCAGTTTCCGTGATTCAACCAGAGCCACCCCGACCTGGCCATGTCGAGCGATGACGCCATCATGCTGAACCCATTTCCGAAAACGCCCACTCGCGCGCCCGGTGGGTGATCAAAGTTAAACCGAACGGAATCCCATGAAGCATGGATGGGATCCCGAATGCGCTCATCAAGGAGCTTTCGACATCCCGGCAGGCGATCCGGATCATTGACATCGTAGAGACCGTAAACCTTAGCTATGGAATGAGTTATTATGTTTATCCCATAGGTCTGATAGTGGAACTTACCGCCGGTGGGATGATCCGGTTTCATATAACCAGAGGTCTGACTGGCCAGCTGCCTGAACGTGATGGCGCGATCTTTCTCGAAGGCGTAGCGATCTTCTCGTGGTCCCAGGCCTTGAGGCACATCCATCATCTCGGGAAAGTAGTCAACTACCCGGGAATCGAGTCCGGCGATCTTACCCTCACCGATCGCAATCCCCAAGAGACAGGATATGAAGGATTTGTCTATCGAGGCCTGAGAGATTTGCTGATCCCGATGCATGCCTTCGCCCCACTCGGCCACCAGATACCCGCTCCGGACGATGCAGAGACGCCAGGCCTGTCCGGTACCGATACTCTTGAGTCCGGAATGGACACGCTTGATCTTGGAGTCAGAGAAACCGGCATCCGAAGGCGCAATCTGTTCCCAAATCTTGCCCGGAAACTTACGATACATACCTTCACCTCCTATTTTCATGAATGGCCCTGTAATCAATCCATTGCTTGGAACATACAATGACCAATCCTATCTGCCGACATCAAGCGAAGATGCTACACCTGCTATCCCTACTTCTACTCCTTACCCCGTCCGGGACGATAAGGGGTCAGGTCTCCAATACTTCGAGTTCCGAAGACCACATCTATGCTATTGATGTAGCTCGCAGTCGATTTACCGTCTATGCCTACCGCGGTGGTCTCTTGGGGCGTTTCGGTCACGATCATACCATAGAAGTTCGAATGTTCGAGGGCGAGATTTCTGTTCGTGGGAGCGATGTGGAGTCTTCTTACCTACGTATCTCTGCCGATGCGGCCTCGCTGGAACCCATCGATGATGTGAAGGAAGAGGAGCGTGAGGAAATTGCGACCACCATGAAAACAGAGGTACTAAATGTCGTCTCATTCCCGGCTATAACATACACGTCCGATACGATAGATGTTACGGCAAGGGATTCGGAGAACATCATTGACACGGTGGTGTCAGGTCGTCTGACACTTCACGGTGTACGGCGTAAAGTAGCGTTTCCAGTCACTGTGGCTATCGCAACAGACTCAATCCATGCGGTCGGTGAATTCGTGCTCAACCAGAAAGACTTTGGCATAAAACCGGTTTCCGTCATGGGTGGACTGGTTAAGGTTAAGGACCAGGTAAAAATAGTCTTCGATCTCATCGCCCTACGACTGCACGAATAGTACTACCGCGGTATGATGGGTAACAGGACATGCGACGGACGATCCCTATCATGATAGATGGTTTGATCGGCCGTTTTGACTTCTGCACTCATTCCGAATTGGTTGCCCGTATTCGGATTCCGATTGAATCGTGGGAAATTGCTGCTGGAAATATCAAGACGGATTCGGTGCCCCTTCTTAAAGAGATTGCTGGTCGCCCATAGGTCAATTGTGTACTCGTAGATCGCACCCGGTTCTGCAAGCTCAGGATCAGTGAAGGAATTCCGGTATCTTGCCCTAATGATACCGTCTACCAGATTGTATACCTTACCATCGGAATGAACGTCCATCAGTTTGGCGGTAAAGTCGGTATCTCGGACCGATGTCGCGGCAAACAGCG
>JABIQT010000777.1 GCA_018667995.1 Candidatus Latescibacterota bacterium | reverse complement strand
CAGTAGTCTTGGAGACACCGGATAGTAGGGATTGGGTAGTCGTTTTGCATCGGTCAGAACGTGTTTTTTCGTGGGATGGCACTCAAATCCCTGCTTCCAGTACTTTGCATCAGAATGCACCCAATCCCTTCGGGCCATTAACAACAATAACCTATGAGATTTCGAATACTACTTCTGTAGTCCTTTCCATTTTCAATATGTCGGGGGTACTGGTACGCACGTTGGTAGACGACGCCCAGGCTCCGGGCTCTTACACCGGCGCCTGGAATGGCAGGGACAATCGCGGCAGATCGTCGCCTTCTGGAGTATATGCCTATCGGCTGACCACTTCAGATGGTAGAATCACTCGAAAGATGGTTCTGACAAGGTAGCGAGGAGATCATCTCATGAGTAGAGCACGGATCATGCTGGCCGGTTGCCTCATAGCGCTGAGCGCATTGGCCATAGTGACTACGACATCATCGGCACATCGACCGGTCACATCCAAATTTACGTTTCACCAGGATATCGAACCGCTATTTCAATACTATTGTGGTGGGTGTCATACCACTGGCGGCATTGCACCTATGTCGCTGTTGACCTATTCAGAGGCATTCCCGTGGGCCGAATCGATCAAGGAGCAGTTGCTTGCCATCAGTATGCACCCTCGGAATATCGATGAACGCTATGGCGCGGAAAATCACTCACGGCAGATGAATCCCCGCCAATTAGACATGATCGTTGATTGGGCAAGTGGTGGCACTCCGGAGGGTACCCCTGTTCCCTCGAACAAAAACCTTCAGATACAGACGGAATGGCAACTGGGCACTCCTGATATCACGATGCCTCTTGATGCTGGCGCAGGTCTGTCAGCAAGTGAAATGGACCGCACTTTCGTGTTGGAACTCACGCCAGAACTCAATGAGGACAGATGGTTGGCGGCATTCGACGTGCGCGCTGGCATTCCTGGGATCGTGCATGATGTGGTCCTATATGTCCTGCCCGAGAAATCGAATGGCGGAAGCAATCCTGTACCGCTGGTAGATCTGACGAGTACTCAGGTATTGGGCACATGGTTGCCAGGACAGATAATCAACTTCGGGAGCCGTGAGGGCGCTCATTTTGTTCCGCACGATGCTCGCCTGGGCGTACAAATTCACTATAGGAAAACCTGGCGGGATGAAGGTATAGAGTTACGTGATGTGAGCGAACTCGGGCTCTACTTCAGAAAACAGGAACCACCACAACGAATGCAAACGCTCGTTCTACGTGGGTCTGGACATTCAAACTCGTCCAAAGCGGCCCCTGTCTTGATCTCTGAACCGGTGGTTGAGGAGATCGTTCTGCAATCGGTGTTCCCGGTGATGAGCGCGTCAGGTACGCGCATGGAAATATCGATAGAAGAACCCGACGGGCGCCAAATAGAACTTGTCAGAGTAGGAGAATTCGACATGGGGTGGCCTGCACAGTATGACTTTGCAGAGCCAGTATACATATCACCGGGTTCCCGGTTAGTGGTCAGAGGATGGTTCACAGGCCGTGGGGTGGAACCAGCGGATCAACATATATCAGTATGGGTGGACTACACCATTTGAAGCGTCGAGATTGCCCGGTGCTGTCATGGTGGGGGTGAGAACATGGACTTGCATCTACGACATCGGTATAGTTTATTGTGTCCTCTGTAGGAGGTCCACATATCATCCCATAGGATGCCTATCATATTCTTCGCGGTACCGCATCCCGGACAATGGAGACCGAAGTGTGTGACCTGATCTTGTGGCGCCTCCCGTGTCTCGGGCAACACTTCTCCGGGGGGCAGTAGATCATCGTGAGGTGTAGCCTCCCCGGTACCACTGCGTAACCAGAAAGTATGATCACAGCTGTGACAGTGAAAGAGAAGCTGACCTGAATGCAGCCAGCCCAACCAACGTTGCCGCCTACGCTGATGTGAAAGATACACCTCGGAGCTTTTACATACAGGGCAGGGATGTGCCGTAGGGTTCACACCGGCAACCATTTTGGTGGTCCATTTTAGTTTTGGGATTAATAGTATACCTTTTGAAATAAAAACGAATTCTCCCTGACGGTCAAGGCGTTATAGCATCGCTCAGGTCCGACTCTTGTGTGCCCTGCTGCTGCCAAAACGCCATACGGCCCAATGGGCTAACTCTTCTAAACATAGATCTGCAGAATCAAGAAATGTCCGCAACCACAGAACGATCCACTCCATCTGGCCTACATTCCGAGACTAATCCGGAAACGTCTGCTTCGTCAGGGCTGACATTCCGTGCAGTGCTTCTCGGCATTGGTCTTTCAATCCTACTAACGATCTGGACCATACATTCCGGTTACGTAACTCACGCATCGAACATCAGCGTGACCCACCTGCCAGTAGCCGCAATGTTCCCATTCGTATTCATCGTCCTCGTTCTGAACCCAGTCATGAAACTCGCCCGTCCCGGCAGCGGGCTCAAACGTCAAGAACTGATTGTCATCTTCTTCCTCATCTTCACGGCATCGGCCATACCTGGATGGGCATTCAGCACCTACGCGCTCTCTGTTATCAGTGGACCATTCTACTTCGATTCACCCGAGAATCGTTGGGGCGAGTTATTCTTGGAGTACCTCGCTCCATGGTTAATTGTACCGGATACAGACGGTGCCATACAATGGTTCTTCGAAGGATCGCCGCCTGGACAGTCGATGCCATGGCATGTGTGGTTTGTACCGCTATTCTGGTGGGGCAGCTTCTATCTCGCCATATTTATCGTCAGTGCCGCTGTCATGGTGATCCTTCGCAAGCAGTGGGTTGAACACGAACGACTTGCGTTCCCGTTGGCACAGGTCCCGCTGATGCTAATAGAGGGCACCACCGATGAACATTGGCTTCCGAAGGTGGCACAAAGCAAGCTATTCTGGACCGGCTTTTGCATCACCGCATTAATCCTTGGATGGAACATACTGAGCT
>JABIQT010000697.1 GCA_018667995.1 Candidatus Latescibacterota bacterium | reverse complement strand
GGACCGGCTGGACGCTGACGTGCTGTCGAGTTACTGCTGCGGGCATACTATTGTTCATGATCTGTGAGCCTATCGCCACCCTCATGCTGGAACGTTCGCAGCGCGGGTCTATTTTGGTGATGCTCGACACATCCAGTAGCATGAATTTAACGGACGGCAGCGGCAACCGTCTCCAGATTGTGTCCGACTTGCTATCCAGTGAATGGTATGACCGGCTGTCAGAGCAGTTCGAAGTATCCACATTTGAGTTTGCGGAAAACGTCACGCGACTTGCCTCGTCCAAATTCGATTCGCTCACAGCGCGTCCAGCTGCAACCGACCTGGGATTCGCTGTGGAATTCATGCGCAAAGAAGCGCTGCGCGACGGTGTAGCCGGGCTCGTTCTTATATCTGATGGCAACCATACCATCGGCCGTGACCCGATTCTCGCAGCGGCCGGACTGGAAGTGCCCATATATACGCTTGGCGTTGGTGATACGCTGGAGGTCAATGACACTGCTGTCGTGGGCCATATTACCAACGATGTGGCCTATATTGACAGCAGGATACCGGTACAAGTAACTGTCCAGAGTCGAGGATACGCAGGCAGGGAGATAACCGTTACCCTCACTGAGGACGGCCGCACTGTCGACTCGGAAGATATCGTCCTGGCCGATGGTGCGCGTGAGCAGTCGTTGACACTCCACGCCGTGCCTTCCGTGGATGGTGTCCGCCAATACTCCATCACGATCCCGGATCAGGTCGGAGAAGTGGTTCTGCAGAATAACAGCCGAAGTTTCTCGATGAAAGTACTCAAGACAAAACTTGCTGTTCTATACATCGAGGGCAGTCCCCGATCAGATCTTACCTTTCTTAAACAGACGCTTCTACGTGATCCAAACGTCGAACTAACTTCCGTGATTTCAAATCCGGACGGAAGCTTCTATCCCACGTCCCTTCCCGACGAACGGTCGGATTGGTTGACGTATGACCTGGTGATTCTTGGCAGTATTCCATTCTCCCAAATACAACCGTGGGGCGCTCATATCGTGCACTTCGTGGAACAAAAGGGAGGGGGCTTGATCGCCCTTGGGGGACCGAAAAGCTTCGAACTTGGAGGCTATGCAGGCACGCCAGTGGGAAACATGATGCCGGTAAAGATCCCCGCGATCAATCGTGGTCTCCTGGAGGGACTCTATCTCCCGACTCTCACCGCAGACGGGAAAGCCCACGCAATCACAAGACTGCACAACAGCGCAACCGCCTCAGCGCAGCAATGGACCGAACTGCCCCCCCTGACAGGTATCAATCAGGTCGGACCTGCAAAACCTGGAGCGACGGTACTTGCGGTGCACCCAACCTGGAAGATCGAAGGTAGTGATGCTCCGGTACTTGCGGTGCATAGATATGGCCTTGGAAAGGTTCTTTCCATCGCTACCTACGATCTCTGGCGCTGGGATCTTATGATGTGGGGCAGCGGAGGCACCAATGCAGCCTACGTTCGCTTCTGGAGTAATGCGGTACGGTGGCTTACGACTCGGGAGGGGAACAAGCGCCTACGTATATCGTCAGATAAGAGCGTGTTCGGAAACGGAGAACCAGTATCGTTCGCAGGCCAACTCCACGATGATACATTTCGCCCAATCGAGAACGCCGATGTACGATTAACGGTAACTCCCCAAACCGATCAAACGCGCAGGATCGCACTCATGATGAACTCGTCAAGCAAAGGATCCGGCAGATATCAGTCTATGGTCAGACATCTGGAGGCGGGAAGATACACCTTCGCTGCTGAGGCTGTAAAAGATGGTCAGGTAATTGGCACGGATGCAGGCGCCTTCGAGATTGGTGATTCGGCGCAGGAGTATGTACGCACAGGAATGAATAGTGAACTGTTGACCCGTTTGTCTGAAAAGACCGGAGGCAGATTCTACCCGATCAATGAATCTCAGCAGATGGTTTCCGAAATGAAGGTCCCGAATTTACAGATCTCCGAAACAACGGATGTACGGATCTGGGACCACCCGATCTCGCTGATCCTCCTTGTAGCCGTTCTGGCGATGGAATGGTTCATTAGGCGCCGGCATGGTTTGACGTAATTAGGCTTGACACCTTGTTTGAGTTACACTTTTATTCAATGTTTGATTACACAAAATAAGAATAGTCCGTTAGGGGAGGCTCGAAAAGAGCCTGAGAGAAATACCCTTTGAACCTGATCTGGTTTGCGCCAGCGTAGGGAAACGGTGGCCTGCCGGAGCCGTTTCAATCGAAACGGCTATTTTTGTTTCATCTGGAGTTACTGTATGTTAATCACCGTCAATGGCATGATTGGGGACTATGACGAGGAAACAAGCGTATCACAGCTTTGCCAATCCCTTGATTTACCCGCGAGCGGCACAGCCGTAGCGGTTAACGGATCGGTCGTCCTAAAGAAGAACCACGAATCAACATCTTTGAAGGATGGTGACGTCGTGGAAATTATACGCGCCGTCGCTGGCGGATAGCATAGTTCAGATCGTTAAGGAGATAGCAATGTCAGATGTTTTGAAGGTTGGAAATCGAACGTTCGGATCACGGCTTATCTTGGGAACCGGGAAGTACGAGTCTCTTGAGCTGATGGCACAATCACTTGAGGCAAGCGGCACGGACATGGTAACCGTGG
>JABIQT010000145.1 GCA_018667995.1 Candidatus Latescibacterota bacterium | reverse complement strand
GGCTACCCGCAATCCTGGGCGTCCGTTGCCAGGTGGGAGGCCCATTGGGCAACGCACAATACCGTATGGAGCACCGTCCCCAATATTGAGGTCGGACGTCTCTCCGGAAGGGGTAGACTTATACGCTGCCTTTCGTTCAACGGAATACAGATTCTGGAAATTGAGGCGCGGCGGTGGCACGGCGAATTGGATGAGTCCCCCACGGATCTGGATAGCAGGCCGGACGTCATGTCCAATGCCCGGTGGCGGCAATCCGGCGTTAATTTTCGCAGGTTGCTGGCTCTCATTGAGACGGAGGAAAAAGGCGTGGTAGTAGTTGATCTCTCCCGTATCCAAGGGGGGAGCGAGCACTGGAGAACCTGTCGCGGACTGAATGGATCCTTCAACTCAGATGATATTAAGTGGACAGGTCGTCCAGGAAACGTCGTGAACGAAGGCTCCGGGCGAGGCGATGAAGAAAACCTGGGTCATCCAGATCAGGCGGGGCTTTCCTGGATGGACAACGTCAGAACGGCAGAACCGAGATCCCATTGGGATGGAAGCTGGCAGTCATCCCGCGAAAAGGAAGTCCATCTGGATGTTCATCAGACCCGCATTTCCGAGTCAACGGACTTGATGAGTGCCAGAGCCACTGCGACCATGGGGACACCCGAAGAGTCCAGCTACTGCTATCAGACGCTGGTGTGGCGAAGAACGCCTGACAATGAGCAGGAAACTTCTGCCATAGATCTCGTAATGGAGCCCAGAATAGGGGCGCCTGTTCTCAGTGATGTGAGCGGATTGGGCGCATCCGAAGGTTCAGCTTCTGCCGTTACCCTACAAACCGTCGGTGGACTGTCGTTGACCATCTACTGGGCGCCCGAATCTACTGGGAAAGAGACCACGTTTGAGGACGGGGCCGCTCTGTCCGGAGAACTTGCCGTAGTAACAGGGAGCGATGTAACGGTGTGTGGCGATGGTGGTCTAGAATTGGAAGGTAAAATGTATCCGGGCCCGGGAAAGGGAATTGTAAGCATCGAGAGCCTCCACCGTGATGCCCGAACAATCGATGTCTCCGGGCTGAACGGACTTGGCGCAGGGGATCGTATTCGCGTCAACCCAGACGGGAGAGGGCACTCTTACTCCGTTGAGAATGTGGAGGAGTTAGGCGAAGGCAGGATACGTCTGACCCTCGACGTCACATCTCTGCTCGGCCGATCGCGCGTAAAGTCTGTGAATCAGGACTGTCTCGATCTTAGCATGAGCATCATGGCCAGGACTGGTAACCTGAATCAAACGAGACTGTTGGTTGGAGATTCGGAGAAGGGCATTTCGATTGTGGATGCGATGAACCCCGATAGGGAATCTACCAGACTTTGGGTTGAGGATCCAATTGCTATAGGCTCGGTGCAGTCGGGGGACTGGGTAAACGTTGTGGATTATGTAGTGGGAGACGTGGTAGAGTTCGAACCGATCGCTACGATGGATCGATGTGCGGAGTCAACTTAGATAGTGGTAATGTTGCGGAGGGAGGCTTGGTGTTTTTATTTGGCAGCCGGCAAACTAACTGCACATTTTCCCTTGTCCGTCGGGTAGTCTCACGAAACTAAGCTCGTTTTCACGAAGGTATAGTCGGATTTGGGTTTGAGTGCCGTTAGCGTGTATCCATAGTCCAGTAATTTCTGGATGGAGTCTTTGATGCGGTCCTGATATCCCGGGTGGTTCTTGCTGTGAATTTCATCGTACTCAATGCAAATGATATCAATATCGAGGCCATCTGAGATTATGGAATCCACCACTTTATATTCTGCACCCTCTATGTCGATCTTCAAGAGATCCAGACGCGAATGCCTCATCTCCGACATGATAGACGAAAGACGCTTGACACGAGCCTCGAAATAGGATTCGGTCTGATGTAGATTTGTAATTGAATAAGACGTGCTCGCAGGATTGGAATGCGCATACATTTTGACCGTATCATCGACATCCCAAAGACCTATCTCAAAGTGTTTGAAGTCACTTACCCCGCGGGCATGTGCCTCCACGTGTGCTTTGGCGCGCGGCATAGGATCAAATGCGTACACTTCGCATCCGAATCGCTCAATGATACCGAGATCAAAGGTAATGTCCTCACCGACACCCACGCAGTAGCACACGGCTTTGTTTCTAATCAGGTCTACGGGGATCAACCATCCACCGTAGCTACTTCCTATCTGCAGCGTGTTGTCTATTTTTTGGATTCTCGTGCCCGTGAGATAATCTCTGTTTCCGATTCGGGCACATACGGAGATGACAATCCATTCTATCAGCGACCGGAATTTGTGTATCATTCCGCCCCACTGCCTATAGGGCTGCTCTGTTTTTTTGCTGACTTCCGTGCCCAATCAATCGAGGCCATGGAATTCCTC
>JABIQT010000146.1 GCA_018667995.1 Candidatus Latescibacterota bacterium | reverse complement strand
TTTATATTTACTCGCAGCGGAATATCGTTGTCCTCTATCTCCACTCCGGCAAAGGGAAACTGGGTTTCGAATCGTGCGCTCGTACACCTGGGCAGGCCGAAAACAGAATCTCGACCGCCGTTTCCTGTACCTGACGCACCGAAGTACTTCCATTCGGGTACCGGCCCCTCGAGTACTTTTGAGCCGTTGGCCAACCCGCGGATATGTATCGCAGAATACATTTCCGGTTCATTGAAGAAGTCCATGTGTCCGCGAAGTGATACATGGGATAATGCGCCGGTTCCTTCCAGACAGACCATGCCCGCTCCCATGCCACCCATGGGGAAGGCGATTCGGTCAAGGTTTCGCCCCGTGTAGGGGGCATTGTAGCTACGCATTTGGTCGTTCATGCTTTTCCTTTCTGGATAGGGCATCTCTCAGTTATCGCCCCGATTTTCGGGGTATTCATGAGTGGTCTCTCGGGGTATAAATCGATGGCCTTAAGGCGATAATGTCTCTTTTTAGGGGTTTCCCCGATTGTAAGGAAACGTGGATATCTTATAATTGGGGCAGAGGGAAAAATCAGAGCAACATATAGTGATGATCAATTGTGTCGGATTTCTGAATCATTGTCAAAGTAAATGTAGAGGGAAAAGGGATGGGCCTCGATTATTCTGGAATCCAGAATACCCCCCAATCGGGGTCCGTCCCAAAATTCAAAGCGGGCCTGCTGTCAAGTGGGATTTTTGTAAGGATCACATCATGAAAAAGCTAATGCAGTATTGCAGCCTCGTAGCAGTAGCCATCTTATTCCTTGGCACGGCCCCGGTAGGGGCATCCGATTCCGGTAGTGACGCTCAAGAGCAGATGATCTCAGAGACGGTTACCGAATGGGCAGCTTCATGGTCTAATCAGGATGTGAATGGCTACCTGAGCCATTATGCGCCCATTTTCAAAGCCGGGTCGGGTAAATCCATGGACGCGTGGCAGGCAATTCGCCGTGTACGTCTTACGGCTCCCAAGTTTATCGAAGTCACGGTGAGGAACATTGAGGTGAAATCCATCGGCCCCTCAAGCGCGTCAGCCTCGTTTGTGCAGACATATCGGTCCGATAGATACAGTAGCGAATCGATTAAGGAGATGACGCTGGTGGAGATGGACGGTCGTTGGCAGATTGTCAAGGAATTGGTCCATAGCGAATTCACCATCGCCAGCAGGTTGCGGCAGAGAGACGGTTTTCTGCTCCGATGGGCGGAGCGCGACCACGAAGAGTCTATGGGCCAAGCCTATGACAGCGTACAGTCCGCCATTCAGGAGTCATGGACAGACATACAAGTCGCCTACGAGCAGATCACACGGAGTAATCCGATGCTGTTCGGAAAATTGACCCTGCAGCTCACCATTGACGATGGCAACACGGAAGTGGCTTTCCTGGAGGATTCGGTTGGCTGTGAAGAATTACGTCAGATGATTCGTGAGGAGGTGGCGGCGTGGAACCTCGATGAGATCTCTTCCGCCTCATTCAACGTCTCGCTTCCGTTTAAGAGTACGCTTCGGGTCAGCGCTCGTTAGCAGGGGACTGGCATCAACAATCTTTGGAAGAGCCCTCTATTCCTTCAGTGGATATAGAGGGCTTTTTTTGTGGACCGAGCTGCAGCCTTCTATTTTGAACATTCCTGAACACAATCTCAATCTACCTTTCTCGCTGTCATTAACGCACCACGTTTCGTGATCGTGATCGGCAATGGGATAATCTCTCTGGCCCTCTCTATCTCATGTTCAGACAGGCCCCGTCCTCTGAGATACATGGCAAGTGCCTTGTTGTCCGGTAGATGAATCAGAGGAGCATCCCATCTGGACACGTCAACAATGCGAAAGATCTTCTCAATCTGGGCCACCCCATTCTCCGCGTCAAATCCAGAAGAGGAGGAGGGGAGTACCTCGGACAACTCCGGATCGTTGAATCGGCTTGGTGCGCAGGCCACGAAGAGGCCGCCCGGCCTCAGGACGCGGAAGGCCTCGGATATAGTATCCGTCGGGGTAGCGACATTGTATAGCATCCAGAGTGCTACAAGACCATCGAAACACCCATCACGAAACGGCAGGCGCATTGCATCGCCCTTGATTCGGGGTGATGCCACAGCCGCAAGCATGGTGTCAGACTGATCAAGGCCAATGGTTGATAGTCCCCAGGCCAGTGCGGCATTGCTGAATCGTCCTTCACCACACCCGACGTCGAGCACAAGCTTCAGATTCTCCCTGGACATTCGTTCAGCGACCTCCGGGTGCACATCACCCATCAGACCGTATTTCGCAACAGCGGCTACACTAGACCGAAAGCGATCTGGATCTGAATCATAGTCCAGATCGCCGGTCTCGTATACCTTTCCTCGGTAATCAGTCATGGTAGTTTCCTGGGCTGTATCGTCGGAATAGTCTCGCAGAGGAAGCAGGGCGGGTGGTTCGATCAAACCGCCAACAGTAGCTGGTTCAGCTTGTCGGATCGACTTAGGCCTGCCTGGATTCGGGGCGCTACTCTGTCGCAGACTTGGCAGTTGGACGAGGCGTCCCCAAGCTATCCTAAGATTCGAAATTAATTGATAGACGCACTCAGTCTTTCCGTGCCAGTATCGTGAAATGTGAAGGCAGTGACACTATTCCTTCTGAGCGTGATTCGACAACACGCGCTATCTGAAATCCGG
>JABIQT010000440.1 GCA_018667995.1 Candidatus Latescibacterota bacterium | reverse complement strand
GTTGAACTCCTCCAAACCCGCACACCCCGCCACGCGTTGGTGCAAGCCCTGTACAGCGGCAAGTCGGTGAGATACTGGACCAGTCGGTACGAACTATGCGGCGGGACTTTTGTCGAAAATACCATTCATATGGTAGACCTGCTTCGCTATTTCCTGGGAGACATAGAGGCGGTCTCGGCCTTCTATGTGAATCGCAAACCCGCCGAAGGGCCGGAGCCCATAAACATGCCTTACGTGTACAACGTCAATTACCGGTTTGTGGGGGGCACGACCGCGAACTTCTCGCTCTCAAGGGTGCTCACCGACACCGACACTTCGCGGCGTGCCGTGCAGATCATCAGCGATGATTCCCTGATCGAGTGGTCGGGGGACCGGTTGGTGGAGAACGACAAAACCGTATGGGAGGATGAAATTCGTGCTCATCCTTCTTCCGCCCAAACGAGCGCCTTCATAGGAGCCGTGCAAGCGGGGGACCCCGGGCAAGTGAAGAGCTCTTACGCTAGCGCCCTAAACAGCTTGGCCGCGGTCCTGGGAGCCAATGCCTCGGCCGAACGAGGCGGTCAACTATTGGCCCTTGATGATCTGGTCGCCGGACGTATATAGCAGACATCCGCGTTTCGTGAGTTCCGCCTGCGTCTCAGGTGTTACCATAGTAAACACCGCCATACAGAGCATTGCAATCTGCATCTCTGGCTAAGACCGAAGTCGCAACGCTCGAAGGAGTATGGAGCATGGACAAACTGTGTCAGCTGAATCTCAAGGGGGAACATCCGCCAACGCGGAGCAGTCAATGACGACGATATCTAAATCACAGCCTATTATGATGCGAACGGCGCTGATCGGTCTCATTTTCTCCGTGATCGTCAGTCTGTGGGGACAGTATGCCTCTGCCCAGATGAACTATCATTATATTACCCGAACGCAGATTCCGCTCTGTCTGATGGCGCCGTTTCTCCTCCTGATCCTCATTCCAAACTTGTTGCTACGATCACGAAACGCCTCGCGTGCCTTGAACACTTCAGAGCTGATCACGATTTTCTGTATGGGACTGGTCGCATCAATGGTACCGGATTGGGCCCTGGTTCGGTACCTGGTCAGTCTCATCACCGCGCCCAACTATTTCGCCAGCCAGGAGAATCAGTGGGCGGAACGCTTTTTTGAATTTCTGCCGCAGTGGCTGGTTGTGCCAAACGATAATGGTCAGGTTTCATATTTCTACGCCGGCCTGCCTTCGGGCGGTTCTATCCCGTGGCGTGCCTGGTTTTACCCACTCTTCTGGTGGATGTCTGCTATGGGGGCACTCTTATTTGTCGGAACTTGCCTCATCGTCATCCTAAGGAAACAATGGGTGGAGCACGAGCGGTTGCACTTTCCCATGGGAGAGGTGGCGTTGCGACTGATGGAGATCGATGAAGACGGTTCACGAATACCTCGCCTGTACCGTAACCGCGTTTTTCAAATTGGCTTTATGATTACAATCGCCATCATGTGCTGGAATATCATCTCATTCTGGGGATTCTTACCTCGTATTCCGATTCCCAATCAATATACCAGCATTGTGCTCGATCCGGCATTCCCGCCATTGAATATCCGCCTGGCCCCCTTTGTCCTTTGCTTTGCGTTTTTTGTTAATCTGGAAATCCTCTTCAGTGTCTGGGTATTTCAGCTGTTCCGTATTATTGAGATGGGTATGCTCAATCGTTTCGGCATTATCTCTGGTTCTACTTCTATCGTGCCGGGCGGGCTTGTGTCGATACAGCTCTGCGGAGGACTGATTATGTTCGTCCTGTGGGGATTCTGGATGGCGCGGGGGCATTTGAAGCAAGTAGTCTACCATGCATTCGGCCGCAAGACTGAATTGCGGGATGCGGACGAGCTCTTTTCCTATCGTACCGCGGTTTTCGGTCTGATCGCCGGAGCAGTATATCTGGTCGCCTGGCTGAACGCCATAGGATTCACGGTTCCTATTGCCGTGCTATTTCTGTTTTTTCTATACGTATTTTATATCGGCATCGCCCGGGTCCTGGCAGAGGGAGGACTGGTCAATCTGGATCTTCCGATCAATGCCCATGCGTTTACCGTTGGAATGGTCGGCTCCGCCAATCTGACCGGCTCGACGCTGACCGGTCTGGGACTGACCAATGCCTTTGCTAGAAACTGGCGGACGTTTACCATGGTGAGCCTCTCCCATGTTGCCTGGCTGCGCGATTCTATCTGGCCGAATCGAGGCATGCTGATGCTATGGCTCAGCGCGGCTTTTGTGGTCAGTGTGGTTACCTCCTTCAGCTATGTGATCTATTCGGGGTACACACAGGGGGCGGACAACCTGCAGGTCAACCTGACCAGTACCGGCATTCTCTTCTATGATCTCATCGTGAAATGGATGCGAAATGCCACAAGCATCTCCGACTTGGAGATTATCTTTCTGACTTCGGGGGCGGCCATCAACATGCTGCTGGTCGCAGGGCGGTTTTTCTTCTTCTGGTGGCCTCTCAACCCCATAGGATTCGTAATCGGAGCATCTGCTCCCATCATGAATTTTGTGTTCACGTTCTTCGTGGCCTGGTTGATTAAGGTGATTCTTATGCGCATGGGAGGCGTAAGCCTGTATCGCAAAACCCAACCCCTGTTTCTGGGTATTCTCGTGGGATACATACTTGGCGTGGTGATGGCATATGCGGTTGATACTGTGTGGTTTCCGGATACACCGCATGCGGTGGAGATCTTTTGACCTGCGGACGGTCTGTACACAGCGGACGTGAGGGGCTTTGCGCGCGACCACCAGGTGAGTTCGGGTACACGCTATCACGATGGTCGAGAGATGGCCGAAGAGGGAGTGCCATATTTCCAGGCTGGCGGGTACCGTTGCAGGAAGGAGCGTCCATGGCTCATTCATATCGGTGTCCTGCTTACATTGGGGAAGATTCCAGTATATGACTATCGAAACTATAATATGCTGGTGCCAAAGTCGGAAAGACGCGTCGTAAACTGGAAATGAAGAAGACATCGATGACTCTACAGGAACACAAAGGAACAACGGTGCTACCGGTTACCAAGATTCGGCCGCCCCAGCGGAGGATTACCCTTGATCTGCATGAGGTATGGTCGTACCGCGATTTACTCCTTCTACTGATCTGGGCCGAGATAAAGGTCCGATACAAACAGACCGTCATAGGAGCAGCCTGGGCAATTCTACAGCCGTTTCTGGCAATGGTAGTGTTCAGTGTCATCTTTGGAAACTTGCTGCGCGTTCCGACAGATGGTGTCCCCTATCCGGTCTTCGCCTATTGTGCCTTGGTGCCGTGGACGTATTTCACGCACGCTTTGAATAAATCTACCAACAGTCTAGTCGCATACGGGCATCTTCTTACAAAAGTCTACGTTCCCCGCTTGGTGATTCCACTGGCGGCTGTACTCGCGGGGCTCATGGACTTCGCGGTGTCTTTCGTCATTCTACTGGGTATGATGATTTACTTCGATATGCCGCCGACGCTCGCCATTCTATCGCTTCCATTTTTCATCCTGCTGACGATT
>JABIQT010000175.1 GCA_018667995.1 Candidatus Latescibacterota bacterium | reverse complement strand
CTGACAGGCGAACCACTAACCAATGGCGCTTCGGCGCGTTATCTACCGAAACAGGAGACTGCTCAATGCGTTCCATCTTCGTTGGAATCGAATATGCGGGAAAGACCACCCTGATCAATAAGTTGCAGGATTACTGCCAGCACCGAAACCGACCGACCCATAATGATGACCACTTTACCATCCCCGATTCAAGTCTCAGCGCTGAGTCGAGATCGAAGTTCGTGGAATATCCTGACGATGTAAAAGAGCGTATGCAACGCATGCAACTACACTATCATATCGAGATTATCAAGAATTACCCGTATCCTCTGATCAGTGGCTGGCATATCGAAGAGGCTGTGTATACTTCCATGTACGGCAACGATCCGGACAATCCCTACTATCCCAACTATCACTACGGATTCCAGCGGCACTATGAGGTAATGACACTCGAAGCTCGCCTACCGGACATCGTCATGTTCCACGTCACAGCCAGCGATGATGCGTTGAAGGAGAGAATGCGGACAACACCCCACGAGTATCCGATTGTACGGGAACAGGACATTGCCGAAGTACAGAAACGATTTGATGACGAGATCGCGCAGTCCCTCTTCAATAGCAAAGGACGGTTGGTACACATCGACACCACCGACAAAACGCCGGAGGAGTCTTTGGACGAGATACTGCTCAAGTCAGAGCCGCTGATTACAGATGGTGAACTGGCCATGCGAGCTATGCCCGTACCCAGCGAGAAGTATGAAGTGCGGTACGAGAACGGTGTTCGCAAGACGTTTACGAAGTGATTCGGAGACCATATGCTACACGCCAAGATTACTGATATCAGGTTAATGAGACTGCAGCATGGAGACCGTACCGGCGCCTGGAACCTGATCAGAGTAGACACCAATCAGGGCGTGTGGGGCTTGGGCGAAGCTTATTGGGGCCCCGGCCTTGGTGAGGTGATAGAGGAAATCCTGAAACCACCTCTATTAGGTGAAAATCCTCTGGATGTGGACCGATTGTTTGTCACAGTCAGGGATCGTCTTGCCGGTCTGCACACGCAAAATGGTTTGGTGATGGCCGCATTGAGCGGCATCGAAATCGCTCTATGGGATCTTGCTGGCAAGTTGACCGGACTCCCGGTGTGTCGTCTATTGGGCGGTAAATTCAGAGAACGCGTCAGACTATACCGGACCGGTACGCCTATGCACGCCGAAGATCTGTCCGTCTGCAAGGACTATGCAGCACGAATCAAAGACGAGGAAGGTTGGACTGCAATCAAGACCATCGATGCAGATAGTCTCTGGCAGCGGTACGATCCGGATTGTCGTGAGCATGGTCACGAACCTTTGACACGGAGCCTGACCGCATCCGATCTCCGATTGGCAGAGACCATAATGGCCAACATGCGCCACGCCTTTGGGGACGATTACGAGATCGCTGTCCACTGCCACTGGGCACTTGATATGCGCGATGCGCTGTCTCTTGCCGAACGTGTGGCGCCCTATGGTCCTGCGTGGCTCGAAGACCCTCTCCCCGTCCCATTCGCACCCGCATGGGTCCGCCTCACAGAACGATCACCCGTTCCTATTGCCATGGGAGAGAATCTGTACGGACGGCATGAATTTCGGCCCTTCATTGAGCAGGGAGGTACCGATATCGTGCATATCGACGTACCAAAAGCGGGAGGTTTACTGGAAACCAAGCGCATTGCGGACCTGGCAGATCTGCACTACATGAAGACCTCCATGCACAATCCGGCGAGCGTCATCGGTACCATAGCATCTGCCCATGTGGCAGCGACGATTCGCGACTTCGGCATGATCGAGCGAGCCGGAGAGGATTACCCCTGGTGGGAGGACCTCATTCTCCATGACGGCCCCATCATTCACAAGGGCTATGTCCATATCTCGGATGCTCCGGGCCTGGGAGTCCAACTGAATCCAGAGATCGTCCAGAGATTCCTGGCTGACGGCGAAACGTACTGGGGAGAGTGATTCCAGTCGACGAATTTGCCTGCAATCTTATAGTCACGGGCCTCTCTTATCAGTAGCATCCGTAATTGACCACTGCACCGAGCCTACAGGGGTTTTACGAATCTGGGCACTATGAAAGACGTATCAACCTCCAGGACCGGTTCTAACGAGGAAAATGAAATGAAGCTGCTGATTGTGATTGTAAACAAGCGCGACATACGGCGGCTGAGCGATGCGCTCGTTGATACCGGATTTCGATTTACAAAAATTGGAAGCACTGGGGGTTTTGTGGGAGAAGGAAATGATACGCTGTTGCTTGGCGTGGCCGATGCGGATGTAGAGCCGGTGATAGATATCATCCGCGCCCATTGCCAATCCCGGGAAGAACCCATGAGCGTCGCACAACCAGGGACCCGAATCGATGCGAATCCGCTCGAGGAGGCGATCTCAGTCCCCGTGGGTGGTGCCCAGGTATTCGTTCTCAACGTGGAACAGGTTGTACAAGTGTGACCAATCCCGGACCCAAGCCCAGATTCACCCGCTTGCAGACTCTGCGTGGTATGCGCCTGTGGAATGTACGCGGGGCCTTCTCTGCCGTACACTCTTCCATCACCACCGGTGCCTATACCACCGGCTATGCCCTGCATCTCGGCGCTTCAAATGCCATTATTGGTCTCCTCTCGGCAGCTGCCTCCTGGGGCGCTCTGCTTCAGGTATTCTCACCCCTTCTGATAGAACGGCTTCCACGACGCAAGACGCTTTGCCTGCTGGCCTTCGGGTTCAGTTTCGCTATTTGGCTACCCGTTGCCCTACTGCCGTCCTTCATCTCGCGCGAATGGCTGCCAATGGCGATGGTGATCTGTATTGTCATTGGCGGGCTGGCGAGCTCAGTGGCCGCACCCGCAAATTCCTCCTGGTTGACGGACCTGGTACCCGCAGATGTGCGTGGCCGGTTTGTCTCACGTCAACAGAGTATCATCGCCGCTGTGGGACTTGTGGTCTCATTGGCGGCGGGCGCCTATCTGGATCTATTTGAGGCGACTGACCCTCAGATGGGATTCACCTCGCTCTTCATCATAGCGGTGGTGTTCGGCATGGTGGCCATATTCGTGTGGAGCAGAATTCCTGAACCACCATCACAACGCATGGCTCTCCAACCTGCGAAGGTACTGCTGACGCTGCCGTTCAAGCATCGGCAGTTCCGCACATTCATGATGCTGGTCTCTGTTCGGGGCATGCTCGCAATGGTCGCGGCGCCATTCTTCGCCGTATACATGCTGCAGACCCTGATGATCCCCTATTCCGAGATAGCCCTGTTTGCCGCTCTTCAGATCCTTGTTCGCGTGGCCTTTAATCCTCTATGGGGATACCTGGGAGATAAATTCGGATACCGCCCCGTCCTTCTGATCTGCAGTGCCGGATTGGCTGTGTTTCCTCTGGGTTGGGTATTTGCTACCCACGAAAATTACATGATCGCCGTACCTTTGATACAGGCATGGGGCGGTCTGGTTAGCGCAGGAATTCCTACCGCCCGGTTCAATCTCATGGCGAAAATAGCGCCCAAGGAAAACCGCTCCATTTACATCGGCTGTTACTCGGCCATGTTCAACACCGGTTCTGCGATCGGAGCCATGGTCGGCGGTGTGCTGGCTACTTTTTGTATGGATATAGGTTCCTATCAAATCTATGGGTATACCATCTCTGGGCTGCAATACCTCTTCCTGATCGGTTTCGTCTTGAGATTGATCAGCGTAGTTTTGCTGAGGTTGATACGAGAAGAGGCATCCACATCACCACGCGTAGTTCTACGCCAGGTCAGCAGGGGCCGCCCGCTGGCTACGCTCTGGCATCTGATAAGGATGGTCAAGTCAAATGATCCGGAAGTAAAGGCCAGGGCCGCCCGTGAATTGGGCGAGACTGGCAGCGCTCTGGCGGTGGAGGAGCTCATTGATCTGCTTGACGACAGCGATCGTCACGTACGGGAGGAGGCAGCACGCTCACTTGGCAATATCGGGGACCGCAGGGCAGTAACACCATTACTCGACAAGATCAGTGACCCGTACTCCGATATTGCTCACGAAGCTATCCAGGCCCTGGGTGCTGTGCGCACGCCACTCAGTCTCAACATCCTGGTCACACTACTTGGGGACGAACGTACCGATATTCGCCGCAGTGCAGTCCAGGCCCTCGACCGACTCGGCGATGAACGCATGCGTCCCGCCCTCTCTCAGGTGCTCGAAACGGAAACGGATCGGGCCATTGCTCTGGCGACGGTAGAGGCCCTGAGTAAACTCGAGGCCGATGAAATTCTTCCTCGCATCTATGATCTTATGCGCGACAGCACTCCCGGCTTCGAGCGAAAGGCCCTTGCCCAAGCGCTGGGACATCTGATGGACACCCAGGATCGGCTCTATCGAATGCTGGAAGCCGAACCTATGATTCAAGATCGACAGGTGGCCGTGGTATTCTCAGCCATGAAGAGACTGTTGTCTCGCTGGGAGATGAACAAGACCCTGGACGCCCCCTATTTTGAAACTCAGCTGACCGATGCCCTCTCGAGCTATGAGGATCAGGATTTTGGCCATGCTGCAGGGCTACTCCATGACGTAACGCAACGGGCGATTGAGCGCATGTCTGCGAGTCCCAAAGGCGTATCCATATTGGCCAGCTATTCGGATGAACTGGACAAGGATTTTCCGGACGAGGGACTCCACCTTCTGCTCCATACGGGTACGCGCGCTTTCAAGATCAGTGGTTTGATTGTGAATTCAATGAATGAGGAACGGAGGCAACGGGAGTTGCACCTTGAGGAATTCCTCGTTTGTGTAATAGCCTTCCGACAGATGATGACCGAGATATTGCGGATGGGTAAGAACTGACTGTCTAAACTTCCGCACCTGAAATCAGGAAAATCGATTTCCGAGAGATCAATCGAGAATGGTCCCGTTAGCCTCCTATACGACAAGCTTGCCCGCACAAAGCGTCCCAAACCTACGCCCCCAACCATTCCCGCTCGTCGGTGGTCTCTCATGTGGCCACCTGTTCTACCGTGGTCACCCTGCGATACGGGGGCGTGCAGCCGGCTGTACGCTCCCGTATTT
>JABIQT010000147.1 GCA_018667995.1 Candidatus Latescibacterota bacterium | reverse complement strand
TTTTTCGGGTCAGACTACTATATGATATCTCCCGAAAAGAATCCAGGAGGACCGGCGACCGGTGACCGGCGTGTCGCCAGGGGGGGTGCCTGGCGACACGCCGTCCGGTACGCCCGATGCGCTGCTCGGAGTAGTCTTCCCCCCGAAAAGCGATTCAGTGACTTCGGATTCCGATGCGCTGCCACCGACGCGCAGATGTCCACTCAGGAATCAGCGCATGACCGAAGTAGCATTCAAGAGATCTAAGGATGCGTAAAAGGAGCTGGAATTAGTCACCAAGGGCGGTTCGCTCCATACAAGAGCCGATGAGAATGTGGCCAGCCCGCCGTCGCGTACAGGCATACAGTAGAGTAGCCCGCCATCACGGAGTTGCCACCTGAGCGCATTGCCCTCATACTCCCAGACCTCCTCTATGGTCGCGCTTGCCGCAGAAATCTCCCCGGCACGTTCAAAACCCAGGCGCAACATACCGACATACCGGGCTATCCCCGATACCTCCCCAAGCGTCACAGGCAAGGGGTCACTCATACTTACAAAGTGCTCTCCATTCTCCTGCGACACGACAGTGAGCCTCACTGATTGTCCCGGGAGCGACGTATTAATGGACGCATCCTGTCCGTCCAAAGCGGTATCCATATACCTCATAGTGATTCTGTTTTCCTGCGACACCATGTCCAGGCTGGCACCTAGGGTGCTCTCGGTCCGATTCATACTCCAGAGTACTGCAGAAAGTAATCCAGCCAACGTTAAGATGTAGCGCATTGTGCACCTCCCACTACCTACTCATTTGTTTTGTATGCAACAAATGTATAGTACTTTTTCGGAGATGCAACATATTTTTTAAGAAAAGTGGTGCCAGCCGTAATCCAAGGGTTCCTAACTCCTCCACTGCCAGGATTTGAACAACCATTGCGACACCCACTCACAGAGGACCAGCTGCACCTGCCGGGACCGCAATTCAACATGTTCTGGCGTTGTCCGGATCTGAGTCATTAAGTAAATCCGACCGAAACATACAGTTCCTTGCAAAACGATACGATCTCATAATGAAACTCGCGAGGGAGCACCGGACACCCTATGCCTCTACAAATATCCGCAGCCCGCATCAATGACGGCATCTCGGCCTCCCATCTGGAGGTCAGTTTTGCTCCACCAATGAGATTTGTCCCGATCATCCTTAGAGTTTAATAGGAGATAATAGTTCGTTTCTAAGGAATCTATCCTGCAAAATGAGACCAGTATGATAAACAGCTAAGGCTAACCCCTATTGTTGAATCCCCGTTACGGAATACCTTTCAAGTCAGAAATCGGAACGGAAGTCTGTGCCTTACAACAATAGGAATGTGAAGATGAAACGAATCGTAAATACCACCATATGCCTGACCGTAATTATCCTCGGATTCGCCTGGCATCCGGCTTTTGGCAAAGCTTCAGAGCAGTCCATGTTCTGGCCCACACCAAAAATGGCTGCGGTGTATGAGACCGTCATCTCATGGGGCGACGCATGGTCACAGCAGGATGTCGGAGCCTATCTAGGTCACTACGCACCGGAATTCCAGGCACGGCTGGGCGCCAACCGGACTGAATGGGAACAAGAGCGTTCCGTCCGAATCACGAACCCGCGATATATTCGAATTGAAATGAAAGACATTGACATTGAACTGCTGGATGGGAACCACGCGGTGGTCTACTTCACGCAGGTATATGACTCCAACTCTTATCAGGACGTGTCACGTAAAATGCTGAGAGTCAGACTATGCAAAGACGGCTGGCAGATCGTATCGGAGATCACCAAGACTGATGACACGTGGTCGTAGCGGAGCAGGATCGTCTAGACAGGAACAAATCATTACCTATGTTTTGGCACACTGAATTCGGGTGACACGGCCTTCACACTTCAGGAAGGCATCGCCTTTCCCGTTGAGCGCTTCAGCACCGTTGTCGTCCATGATCACTCGACTTTCAGTGTTGCTCTTGACCCGCAATGCAAGTTGAGCCGGCAGGTTCGAGCGTAGATTAGTACTGATTACATCGCCACTGGGTTTCTGTGTCGCAATAATGACGTGTATCCCCGCAGCCCTAGCCTTTTGCGCGAGCCTCTTCAAAAGCTGTTCGATCTTCTTCTTGTCGTCGGAGTTGGATGTAAGATCCGCATACTCATCGAGCACGATTAGCCACCATGGGAGTCTTTCATTGGTAGCTACGGCTCCGTTGTATTCCTGAAGTGATCTCTTGCCCGCATCGCGAAAGGTGCGATATCGTCCCTGCATTTCGGTGAATGCATGGTCGAGCAAGTGAATGGCATCGGTTTCGTCCCATCCTATTTCCCCTTCCAGGAAGGGACTCTCCCCAAAATGCCCCAATTCGGTTCCCTTTGGATCCACGAGCAAAAGACGCAGTCGATCCGGTGAGTAGTAATTGACAAGACCACCGAGGATTGTATTTAGCGCCTCGGACTTGCCGCTTCCCGTGGTGCCAGCAATCAGAAGGTGCGGAGAATTGGACGAGGAGAAGTTGATCGTCACTACGTTACCCAGGCTGTCGAGCCCGATGGGAACGGACAGTATATTGTCCGTGAATGTCCATTTTGACCAGAGTTCGAGCGCGCTCACGAAAAACCGGTCTATATCACTCTTTGGCACATCGATAGTCACGAATCCACGATCGATACTGAACCGAATATTCTGATCTTCCTCAAGGGCGAGAGCGAGCTTCAGGGCATCGGCTTTATCGCGAATACGTCGATAGTCCACACCGGCCCCAGGGCGCACTCTATAAAGAACGGATGCAGGACCTTCTACAAAGCTCTCTTCAATTTTCTCAGTAGCCAGGACAGCGATGCCAAATTCCTTATAAGTATCAAGAATCAACTGATATCTGGTGGACAGTTCTTCAAAACTCAGTACACCATCCGCATTCCTCGGTACATTCCCCATATCATTTAACTGGTCCAGCGAAGGAATGGATGCTGGCACCTTAGGCCCGGGAGTGGGCGACTCGGTTTGAGCAGCCTCCTCCATAGCATCTGCCATCTCCGACAGCGTGTTGATGGCCTCCTGAACGTCTCCGCTATCTGACTCAACAGTCTCGGTCACTTCAGGTGCATTTTCGATGATGGCGTCATCGGGCTCTTCAGGAACCGGATCCGCGCCTAGTGCGTGGACCGGAGACTCCTGAGGCATGGGTTGCTCCTGCGCTTCTTCCTGATCGATTTCCGGCGGCGTCTGTGCTTCCTCAGGCAGATCGGATCCCGGCCAGCTCACTGATTCTACCGGCGCACCGATGCCTTCTTCGGGAACGAGGGAAGTCGGCTCTACCTCACTCGATAGCGAGGAGTCTTCAGATGCTGTGGCGGGTGACTTGTCTATCACCGAATACCGAGGCTTGCCACTCGTGAACAGCTGCTCGAAGATGAAATACGGTACCTTCCGGCGCATCTCCAGATTCTGATCCTGGCAATAGCGCTCTGTCAACATGCGCCATCGATTCTGTTCGTGGTCCGGGTAGGCCACGCCCTGCTCATCTTTGAACCACATATCCCGGCACTGGTTTGAAAGCGCCGTTCTGTCCCTGGCCTGCCCATTCACATCGGTTAGATCTACGAAGGATAGATTGGCTGAGAGCCTCTCACGCACAGATCCAAGGTCTTCGTCCGCCATCCAGAATGCGTCCTGAAAATACCCTAACTCGATGAGGTTCCTACCAATGATCCCGTCCATATCGAGCGGAGAACAAGAAACGCCACGCTCGTATACCTCGACCAGCGTCGTATAGCAGAATCTGATGAACACGCGCACGGGAATGTATCTCGTCTCCGTGGCCGCCAGAACTGTCTTAATATGACCGGCTATGCGACCGGGTACCGTGCGCTCTTCGAAACCGACAGCCTCTGCCACCAGGCGTAGAATGTCATCTACAGCACTACCGAACCCATTAAAACTCCCGTCCAGCAGCATACTATCGCGTAGAACTGTCGCGTTGTCGGGGACCTGGTGCACAGTATCGGAATTGGCAGAAAGATAGACCAAACCACGCTGACTCGTGTTCAGATAGTGATATACCGACTTTTCAGGATCCGCTTGGTAACGGGCCACGAAACCGGATCCCATATCACCTGCTACCACCACACTCACGGATGTCAAGGCCGACTCAGTCGCGTAAGCTTTCCAATAGACCAGAAAACACCGAATCTCCTCCACCGTGAGATCCTTTACGATGAAGGCCGGAGGCGTCAACTCTTTTTGGGCGGCAAATATCCTCTGAATGATGCCGAATACAGCGCCAGCTACGATGCGATCGATTAAAAAGGGTTTCTCAGTCAACCAAATTTCTCCCTGCACTCAGGCTGATATGGACTTCAGGGGTTGACGTGGAGGCACTTGACAACGACGGAGCCATGGTGGCACTCCAGCGCTCAGATCCACATACAGTCATCAAGACTTTAGGTCTTCAAAATACGCAAAAGCCAACTACAAAATCAATCGTTTCCAATTCTCGAAAGCACATCATCCGAAGGAAACTCAAGGAGCAACTACATTAATTCATAATAGCATCCATGCTGTCGGCTGGCGTCTTCTGCATGGGCGGAGGCAGCCCCTCGCTCACCTTCTTCAGATTGTCCAAACCCGTCTCGATTGAAGGGCCCAGTATACTGTCCATAAAGATACCTGCAAACCGACCAAAAGGATAGTCGAGATTCCCCTCACTGATCCAGGACACCTGCACACCCGACGGCGTCTCAACGAATTCCCAGATATCCTTTCCAACCATTGGCTGAGGCGAAATAAACGCCAGTTCAGACCGTATGGACACGTTGGTTACGAACTCCTGCAATGTCAAACGTCCTACACCGATTAGCTCACCTTCCCAGGACCATGTGGAACCAATGGTTCCGGGAGTGCCCGTAAAGGTGGATTCGGCATCCGGATCCGATTCAGTAAAGGGATCCCACTTGGGCCAGTTGGGCAGATTCACCACCAGAGGGTAAACGTCACCCACGGTCCGGTTGATCTCTATCGTTCTGGAAAACCGATAATCGTCAGGCAGCATGGCGGATACGATCAACAGCAATACGCTCAGTCCTACCACGGCTATCATGGCGACCCTTAGGAATCTCATTGAAATGCTCCTCTATGAACGTTCGACAGTTGCCCAACGTTTTATGAATGCCCTACACAGTCAATTGACACGGCAGATGGTCCTGTAACTTTCGTCCTGTCTACTCATACCTGGAATCGGATGCGAGAAAAATAGAATCACGATGTTCCTGGGAAACATAGGCCCCGGACATGTCGGCGAAGACCAGCGCCTTTCTCAGGGGTACCAGATCCTTTCTGTGAAAGGCGAGCAGGAGCCTCAGATTCTCCTGAACCTCAGAAGCGTCCCGTCTGGCCCTCGGTTTCTCAAGCAGATCACGGGCCAGGGGAACCAGCACGTCATTCTCATCCCCGGACAGATACCTCTCAAGCGCGACTATCAGATCTGGCGACAGGCGGCGAAAACCTGTGAGACGGGATCCACGAATCCGCGCGTGTGGCGGCAAGTGAGCGACACGCTCCAAATGGCCCACCAATCCAAGAAGATACACCAGGGCACGGAAGGCCGCCTGTGCCCGGATCCTTGAGCGGAATACACCATACCAACGGAGATTTAGATCTGACCAGGCATCTATATCTGTGGTGAAACAAAGCAAGGCTTGGCGATCCGTTGCATGGATCCCGATAGCGGGATAGAGAAAACCATAGGTGCCGTCCACATTGTATGGCGGATGAAGCTCCCGGATAAGTTGATTCTCAAGCAGGAGAGCCTCACGCTCCGAGTTCTGTATCCTGACTTCAAGAGAACTCGCATCCCGAACAAGGCCCCTCATCTTACGGTGGATCTTTCGCCGCGATGCATTGCGATACTGCTGTAGCCTTCGGCGGATGTTCTTAGCCTTACCCACGTACATAATCGTGTCCGATTTGTCCTTGAACAGGTAAACGGCAGGAACCTGAGGTAGATCTATAATCAGGTTCTCTCCGAATTTCCGATCGAACAGGCGAATCCGCTTTGTTCCAGTCTCAGTCGAGTTCATAAATGGCAGCCCGGGAATAGCTACGACATCGATCTTCCTGCATGTTAAATATGATGCCACTATTAAAGTTGCCTATGCGGCGTAAATCAAGTCTTTTCATAAGATAGGACCCCACCAGTCAGTACCGACAGCACGGATTCAGTAGGCTTGACACCGTAGGCGTCCGGGCTATATTCACGGTCATATCTTGTAGATCATATTGAGGTAGACCTCTCATCAGAAGGACGCCGTACGCTGTCTATTGTCATTCTTGGGATACGGCGGGTCAGCCTATGGATAGATGCCGGGTATGACGTCTGTTACTGGGATCGTCGGTAGACGATCTTTCTCTAACTACTGAGACTGAGAACCCGTGGTGACCTGAATGCCTAAATACTATGCTGGTTGCCCCGTGTGGGGCCGCAAAGATTGGGTCGGAATGCTGTTTAGGCGAGGCATACGAACCGGCGACTACCTCCACGAATATGCAGGCATCTTCAATGCTGTGGAAGGAAACACCACGTTCTATGGTGTACCAAGCAGTGAGACCATCAATCGATGGCGTGACGCGGTCGGTCCCGATTTCAGATTCTGCTTCAAGTTCCCTCGTCTGATCAGTCATGATCAGAGATTGAATGACGTGGACCGACAGGTGGGGGAGTTTCTGGAGACCATCGCCCCATTGGGGCAGCTGGTGGGACCAGTCATGCTTCAGCTTCCGCCTTCCCTCTCCGGCAACCAGATGGACCTCCTGTCGACCTTCCTTGCCAAGTTGCCAGGAGACTTCAGATATGCGGTAGAATGCCGACATCTTGATTATTTTGAGGACCGACCACATGCCGTAACTTTGACGGAACTTCTTATAGAATTTGGAATCGATCGGGTAATACTCGATGCAAGAACACTGCATGCGGCACCCGAAACTGGTGAAGAAGTACGCCTGGCTAAACAGAAAAAACCGAATCTTCCAATACCAGCCAAAAGGACCGGTCGGTATCCGATCATTCGGTATATCGGAGATCCCGAGGTCGATTCAAACAGAGAATCCCTGGGGGCGTGGGCGCAGTGCTTCTCCCAATGGATTCGTGAGGGTGCAACGCCGTTCTTCTTCGCCCATATGCCTAATGACCACTATGCTCCAAATCTCGTCCGCTTATTCCATGATTTACTCCGTCACCTGGAACCAGACATAGAGGCGCTACCGGACTGGCCGGGACACGTCAATGAGTCGGAACAGCTTTCCCTGTTTTAGCTGAGTTGGCTGGAATGAGGATGATCGATGAATGATGCCAATACCAGAGTACTCGCCTTTCCCGACGATGCTTCTGTGGGTTGCCTACACGGCCGTACCGGACCGTACCCCTATGAATTCCACGGGCGGTTCAAGAAGGAAGGCGGCATATTGGAAGATACGGATAATCCTGGCTGGGACATTATAGGGGCAGCTAAAGGTGAGATAGCGGTCTCCGCCGAAGTTACTGTTCTTCTCGAAATTCAGCCGGAAGCCGGTCGGGATCTCTCGTTTCTCAGAAGACTTGCGGCGGACGATCTGGACGCGATCTGGCTCGGAAACACATTCGCAGATGATTCCCAGTTGGTTCATCTGACGCATCTGTCAGGTCTAGAGTGGCTGGATATCCAGAACAACGGGGCGATCACTGATGTCGGACTGGCTCGGATCAACGACATTGCGAACCTGGTGCACCTTGGAATGCATTGGACACGCATAACTGATTCCACCCTTGAGAAGATGTCAGACATGGAGAGGCTGCAATACCTCGATATCTGGGGTTGCGAGATCTCCGAGACGGCTGTGACGCAATTTAAGCAGGGCCATCCGAATTGCCAGGTCAGGACTAAGTGAAGAGGTCCGCCGACGCAGGCAAAGCGTCGGCCCACAGAGGACTCGTCCGTTCGACCTGGGGAGCTTTGGGGTGATTGAGTCTACCCCTACTGGTCCAGAGATCCGATCTTACGATCGTCCAGTGTTATTGAGAAAGATGACTTCAGCACGATTCATTCTATTGGATATGTTGTCAACATAAGGAGAGATAGATGGCAAAGTGGAAGCTGATCAGTTGGAATGTAAATGGGGTTCGCGCTATCGCAAAGAAGGGCTTCGCCGAGTGGGTAGCAGAGGAGAAGCCAGATGTACTCTGCATTCAGGAGACGAAGGCTCAGGAAGAACAGCTGGGCTCGGACATTACCCAGTTGGAGGGTTACCAAAGCAGCTGGGTTTCGGCAGAGAAGAAAGGGTACAGCGGCGTAGGGCTCTATACCCGCCATGAGCCGGTTAGCATTACGGACTCATTTGCCGATGGCAGATTTGTGTCTGAGGGTCGAACGATGATTGTCGAGTACCCGGAGTTTACGCTCTTCAACGTATACTTCCCGAATGGCAAGAAGAACAAGGAGCGACTGGACTATAAGATGGATTTCTATGAGGCCATCCTGGAGCAGTGGGAGTCTTTGCGCAAGAGCGGAAAGCGCATCATCATCTGTGGCGACGTGAATACGGCCCATAAAGAGATCGATCTCGCGCGCCCGGCGGGAAATTCGAAGATATCGGGGTTTCTACCTATAGAACGGGCCTGGATAGACAAGATCATCGAGAAGGGATATGTGGACGTGCTCCGCCAACATACCCAGGAACCTGATATCTATACATACTGGGACATGAAGACGCGAGCAAGAGACCGCAATGTAGGATGGCGGATTGACTATTTCTATGTCACCGACGATCTGGCGCCCAATGTGTCAAAGGCATGGGTGAATGCGGATGTCCTGGGTTCGGATCACTGTCCAATCAGCATAGAGGTCAATACGGACTGATCGCAACAAGGCACTGCCGGGAATCTACCATGAGTTCCTTTACCAATTATCTAAAACGTGAATCTTCCGAGGGCGTAACGAATCCCTGGTATGAGTGGGACAAGGACTTCGATGCGTCTGCAGAATCCCCTGCGATACGAAGACGACAGCTGGCACGTTACTTGTCCATGCGCAAAGGGGCCCGATTTCTGCTTTTGGGGGAAGCACTCGGCTTTCAAGGCGGGCGTTTCACCGGAATAGCAATGACATCGGAGCGCATCATTCTCGGCAAACTCGCCGATCGGGGTATTCTCCCGCGGCATGTGCTGGGAGAGACACCAGGCGTACGCACCAGTAGGACCGACGCCAAGCTGGACGGATACACAGAGCCCACCGCCTCCATCGTATGGCCCCAGGTCATCGATTCAAGAATCGACACCTCTGACATCATATTCTGGAATGCCTTCCCCTGGCACCCTTATGATCCTCGTGGAGGCCCCCTCACCAACCGGAAACCCTCCCGGCAGGAAGTAGAGGAGGGTGGCCGAGTCCTCGACGTCTTATTGAGGCAGCACAGTATTGCAACGGTGATAGCCATGGGGAAGACAGCCAAGGGCATACTGGAGGAGGCCGGGATACCGGCGAAGGAAGTCCGGCATCCTGCTCGCGGTGGCGCTACGGAATTCCGGCGGCAGTTTTCAGCCATCTTGTCGAAGGCGTAGGCGGATTACCGCGATCATACCCATCGGGAGGACTGACATGACTGACATTCAACCATTCTTTCAAGCTATTCGAACCGGCCTACTGGCCGAAGCTACCGAACGTTTGAAAGTGGATCCCTGGTTGTCTGATGTGGTTAATAAGGCGCCAAATTCCTGGGATGAGCGTCAGGCCATGCACTGCGCGGCCAAACATGGACAATTGGAAATCGTCAAGCTGCTCAACAAGCTTGATGCGGAGATCTATCCCCATACCCCCTACCATTATCCACCTGTTATTATTGCACACTGGAATGACAAGGTGGGGGTCCGCGACTACTTCCTGAAGGACATACCAGACCGAGCAGCACTCACCAACGGTCTCGGTGTAGATATCGTACTTGCAGCCCGTTCCGGGTGGACTGACATCGTAACCGAACACACTAAACGGGATAGGCTCGCAGTCCATCAGAGAGGCCCTGTTGGCGAAACCGCATTGCACTGGGCCGCGCACAACGGTAGTGCTGACGTGGTGAAGGCACTTTTGGCAGGTGGTGCGGATGTGGAGGCGGACGAGGTGGGCCTGTATGGGGGTAAGCCTCTACACTGGGCATCCGAGCATGAGGCGGATACCGTTCGGATGCTGCTTGAGTACGGTGCGGACGTGAACAGCCGCAACACCAAAGAAGGCGAATTCTGCGGATTCACCCCGTTAATGATGAATGCCTCCCAGCACAATGACGCATCCGACGTTACCGAAATCCTGATATCGGCCGGCGCCGACTTGCATGCAAGGGATGCATCAGGAAAGAACGCACTGGATCATGCCACGGAGAAGGAACTCAAAGCCATACCCGAAGTACTCAGGAGACACCTGTAAGCAGACCTGGTAGCCATGGTCATCTACAGAATGCTTCCACGCAATCGATTATCGACATTGCCTGACGGGCAAACACGAACCTGATATTGGTGCGGACCGCACTGTCAGTTCACGTTTCCTTTCGCGGAAACAAATACATCGATAATCATCTCGAGTCAATAATGACCTGTTGCTGCCCCGTGGATTCCAGGCCTCACATGCGCATCACGGAGACGAAACATTGACGCGGACCAATCGATAAAGTCCCCCACAGATAATTGCCACGGAATAGCCGGGCGAATAAAGACTAGTGCGCCTGTAGCCAGTTCTCCCCGATACCCATTTCCACCACGACCGGCACCTTCATCGGCAAGGCAGTGCGCATGCACTCCTCAATCATTGCAGGGGCCGTATCATGTTCCGATCGGTGCAGGTCGAACACCAGTTCATCATGGACCTGCAGAAGCATGCGTGTTTTCATGCTCTTTTCGCGTATTTCACGATGAA
>JABIQT010000446.1 GCA_018667995.1 Candidatus Latescibacterota bacterium | reverse complement strand
GTCCTGCCTCAGATTCAGCATCCCGCTTATTCGCGGTGTAAAATTCGGTGCATCTGGTTCGCGTTCCCTGGTGGATAGAGCCTCATCAAAACTCCTCCCTGTATTCAGGTGGTCCGCGATAGTAGTGGTCTGATCACCGTTCGTGACAAGGTAGATACCGCTCAGCTCTGCCATGGCATCATAAATAATGAGAGAAGGATCCTCCACCAGGCCAGAATCAACGGGTTCGGTCCGCAACGCGCCCTCATTCGACACAAATCGTCTGTTTCGACTGTGATCGCTCCGGCCCATAATCCAGTAGACTTGAATCCAGGTATAATCTTCCGAAGATCGACCTATAGCGAGGCCTCTGCCTGGATATGGATTGTCCTCAATGTGTCGTTTAAAATTGTCCTCTATCCAGCCCATTTGCATGTCTCCCAATCACCGATTGTAAGCACGTAAGAATTTTGAAAATATAGAGGAATCAATATCTACTGTCAACGCCATTGCCTATGGCGATATGTATAGTCGGGCTCGGTTGTTTTTTGGTGGATTTTACCGGGTCTCTTCGGTAGATTCTCGCCCGACCGTTCACACATCGGTCCAGAACGACTGCTTTGATCTAGGACGTTAAGGACGAATACATAGGCCCAATCCAAGACATGGAGTTACGAATGAATCTACCGCCAACCGAATTTATCCGCGTGTCGATTGCAGACTTGGACCGTATGGTAACGGGAATACTGGAAGCCGTTGGAGTGCCGGGTGACCACGCTCAAATCATGTCGGATTTGATGATCGATACAGATCTGAGAGGCGTCTTCAGTCATGGAACACAGCCTTTGGGCGGGTACTATAAAGGATATCAGAATGGATCGATCAACCCAACTCCCGACGTGCGGATCGTCAAGGAGAGTCCTGTCTCCGTTTTGGTTGATGGGGATGGCGGCCTGGGGCACGTGGCGACACACATGGCCGTATCCAGGGCTATTGAAAAAACCCGGGAGATTGGTCTGTGCATGGCGGTAAGTCGCTCCCACGCCCACTTCGGTAGTGCCGGAAAATACACGAGAATGATTGTAAAAGAAGGATTGGTCGGTTTCTGTGTATCAGGTCTGTGTGCGCGCAAGCCGGAAGATCCCAATACGAATGCGTGGGCGCACTACCCGCTGGACAACTGTCCCATGAGTTTTGGGTTTCCCGCCCGTGAGGGTTATCCTGTAATCTCTGATATCTGTTCCAGCGTAATGGATGATTGGGACGTGGAGTCGGAACGATTCAAATCCATATTTGAACAAATGCCTGCCGTGGTTTTTCGAAGTCTTGGGTTGCGGGCCGCCACCAATTTCCTGTCAGCCGGACTGGGAGGAATGATGTTGCCGGGATCAAGAGAAGGAGAGCGCCGCTGGCAGAATGCTTACTACGGGGCATTTTGCTGGATTCTCGATCCTGAGGTCTTTGTGGACGGTGAGGCTTTCGAGTCCGAAATTGACCGGACTGCGGACGTAATTCACGAACTCGTACCTCTGCCTGGTTACGAGAAGTCGTATCTGCCAGGCGGCCCGGAGTGGGAACGGGAGGCCGATTATCGAGCCAATGGCATTCCTCTGGGCGAGCGGCACCGTCGTGGTCTTGAGACAGCCGCACGTGAATTGGGCGTCTCCGTGCCCTGGTAGGTCTCTTCGGCCGGCTGGTCATCCATAGCTCGGGCAGCTTGTGAACGTTTTTTACATGTAGTAGTGGGAATGGTGACTCGAAGGAGATGTCACCATCGGTTGATGATGATGTACGGACGCGGACCTCACCCTCTATGAAATGTTACTGGGTGGGGCTCATCAGCCCGGAGTCAGATTCACTTAACAATCACAGCCTCCGCCTCGATTTCAACCCGATAATCTGACCCGATCAGGCCTGCCTGCACCAGCGTATTGGCTGGCCTTATGGTCCCAAAGCGGCTACCGTGCGCCCTCGCCACTGGCTCCCAGTCATCCATGTTTTCGATGAATATCCTCGTCCTTACTACGTCGCTCAACGAACCACCCAGAGAAATCAGGGCTCCTTCGATCTTGTCGATAATGTAGTGGGTCTGTGCTGCGGGATCGTCACCGCCTACGGTTCTCTCGCCGTGGGTCGCTGTGGTGCCCGATACGAGGATTCGATCCCCCGTTCTCACGGCGCGACTGAAGCCCGCAAGATCTTCCCAGACGGTGCCGCTGAGTGCGTATGACCGGTTTTCTGTCAGTTCCTCTACCAGATATGGGGCCGGCATATTTTCAACATGGTGACTCAGATCACCGGAGGCGGTCAGATATGGTGGTCTTCGGTATTCGTCACCGCAGTCACCGTGGATAGGGTCTAACCCGGCCAGCGAGGTTCGAATCTCAGAACGATCGACTTCGTCCAGTTCCAGCTCGAATATCTTGATATTATCGGTCAGATGGTCTGATACTCCAGGTCTTGCGCCGATAATAACACCACCCACGGCGGGCTGATCCAGAACGAAGCGACTGGCCACATTGGCGATAGAAGCATGATGACGTCGGCCTATTTTGTCCAGCGTACGTAGCAAATCCTGAAATTTGCTCCATCCGCCGGCCTCCTTAATAAATCGCAGATACTTCATCTGTGACCAGCTTGCGAGATTGTCTGTGGATGGCTCGATCTTACCAAGCCATCCGTCCGTCAGGAAGCCCCCTGCGAGTGTTCCAAATG
>JABIQT010000989.1 GCA_018667995.1 Candidatus Latescibacterota bacterium | reverse complement strand
AGGGCCGCACGCCGATCTCTAATATATTGGATCTCAGGGCTATCCTCTGGAGGCCTGTAGAACGGCGCGTCTACAAGGGCTTCGTCTGTAAGAGGTATGCCGAATCGGGTACGCATGTGCTGCAGTGCTTCCTGGTCCAGCAACTTCTGCCCATGGGCCGTATTTCTGCCTTCGCCCCACTCCCCCATTCCGTACCCTTTGATCGTCTTAGCGAGGATTACCGTTGGAGCGCCCTGGTGCTCAACAGCAGACGCGTAGGCCGCATAGATCTTATCCACATCGTGACCGCCCCGATTGATGGTACGCACGTTCTCGTCGGTCAGCAATTTGGACATTTCCACAAGTTTGGGATGCACACCGAAGAAATGGTCACGCTGATATTTTCCATCAGAAACCGTGTATTTCTGGTATTGACCGTCCACGATCTCGCCCATTCGGCGGGTAAGCAGACCCTCATCATCCCGGGCCAGCAATGGATCCCACCCACTTCCCCAGATCACCTTGATGACGTTCCAGCCCGCTCCCTGGAATGCGGCTTCCAGTTCCTGAATGATCTTGCCGTTCCCGCGTACCGGGCCGTCCAGTCTCTGCAAATTGCAGTTCACGACAAATGTCAGATTGTCGAGTTTCTCTCTGGCAGCAAGGGTGATTGCTCCGAGTGCCTCCGGCTCATCCGTCTCACCATCACCTAGATAGGCCCATACCCGACTATTGTTGTGAGACTTCAGTCCTCTGTCTTCGAGATACCGATTGAACCTGGCCTGATAGATGGCCATGATTGCGCTCAACCCCATGGAGGCCGTGGGAAACTCCCAGAAGTCAGGCATCAGCCACGGATGGGGATAGGATGACAGGCCACCTCCCTCGCCCAGTTCGTGGCGAAAATTCTCAAGCTGTTTCTCCGAAAGGCGTCCTTCCAGGTAAGCACGCGAATAAACACCCGGGGCGGTATGTGCCTGGAAGTAAATTTGATCTCCGTCATACCCGTCACCTTTGCCCCGAAAAAAGTGGTTAAATGCTACCTCATAGAGGTTTGCTACCGAAGCGTAGGTGGCAATATGGCCGCCTATGGTTTTATCTCGTTGGTTTGCCCGGACCACCATGGCCATGGCATTCCAGCGAAGGATGTTCCTGATACGCTGCTCTAGCTCGTGACTACCCGGATAGGCTGGTTGCTGCTCGGGAAGTATCGTATTCACATAGGGGGTATTCGCAGCGAATGGAAGCCGGACACCACTCCGCCGAGCCCGTTGCTGAAGCTCGTCGATTATGGTACGAACGCGTTCAGGTCCGTTATTGGCCAGCACATAATCGAGCGACTCGAGCCACTCCTTGATCTCTATGTCATCTGGATCAAAACCGGATTCGTCTTGGATAGGTTGCTCACTCATAGTGCGACCTCTTGGAAGTAGAAACTCTGTATATTCATTGGTGTTTGGGTGCCGTGTTTAACGGCCTACAATGTAATTGAATGGATACCTTATCGCAATAAAAACCTGCTTGACATGGCGGTCGGGCACTCCCAGATTGCAGTAGGTTTATTGTGTAATGAGTACACTGAAAATTACCCCGAAAAACGCGTCAGGAGTTCTGAAATGGGGGTCTATTACGACCTCGGTCGTCCGGTTGTCGGTGGATGGATGGGTGGGGGATGGATCTCACACGATCCGGTTCGAAATACAGACCTGATCTGGGGCGGTGAATTTGGCCAAGAGGGATCCGTACTATTCGCAGTTGACGTGGCCTCGGGTGTAGTAGTCGAACGGCACGTCATTGGCGCCCGGGAGTTCAGCGTCCTCGTGCAACCCGATTCTGGGGTCATCTGGATTTACAGTTTCCATGGTCTCAATCAACCAGGAAATATCCTGCAATCATGGAATCCGGAAACCAGGGACCTGCGCTATCACGGCTTTCCCGCCAGCAGCGGTACTCGATTTGTCAATGCAGTTTGGGGCCGGGAAGGACGCATATACCTGGGCACACACCCATTTGGGCATCTGGTCAGCTTCGATCCTAAGGATGAGACCTGGCATGATCACGGGTGTCTGGCACCTGATCCGATCCTGCCCAAACAGCAGATCTGGTGCAGCGTCCAGTTCCAGGCCACATCAGGAGAAATAATCTGCCTCATAAGTAGGGAACGCCCCGGGCAAACGGTATCCTTCGACCCCATATCCGGCAAGACCCACCTTCTCGAGAAAGCACCTGATCCACCCGTTCCTACCGGTCAGGCCAAACATGAGATTTCCGCGGACATATACGGTGGTACCTACACGGTGGGCGGGGAAGTATGCACATTTGACTACCAGCCAAGTGTAGCCACGGACATCTGTGGTCTGAACAAAGGCCCCGACGGCAAGATCTATGGAGCTACGATCATATCCATGCATATTTTCGCCTACGATCCGTCAGAGCGCGACCTTCGCGATCTTGGGCGGGTAGGTTGGGGCGGAGGAGAAGTTTACGATGTGATCGCACACCGGGACAAGTTGTTTATGGGCAGCTACACGGGTGCCTACTGGGGTGTGTTTGACCCATCAAAAACATGGAATCCACGACGAGATGTGGACGGGGAAGCAGAGGATGCCAATCCGAGATCCTACGGCGTAATCGGCCACGATATGAACCGGCCATTCGAGTACGCGGTTGGGCCAGACGACTCTATCTACATTGCCTGTCGTGCAAATTACGGAATGCCCGGAGGCGGCCTAGCCGTCTTCGATACCGCGACCGAGTCTCTCTCCGTGCACAGAGATTACGAGCAGAGCGTCCAATGCGTGGCGGCTGACGAACAGTTCGTGTACGGCGGTACCAGCATTTCAGGAGGGCGAGGCTGTGTGGAGACTACGGAGCAGGGGCTGCTTTTCATTTTCGATCCGGCCCGCCAGCAACGCATCTTCGAATGTGTCCCTGATGGTGAGGCCGTAGCCGTGACCTCACTGGCGGTCAGCGGCAAGAGCGGCTTCGTTTATGGCACGACCTCAAACAGTCATCTATTCGCATTCGATCAGGAACAGCGACAGGTTGTTCAAACCTGGTCGCTGCGTTCCAACGGATCTCCACTGATGGGTGTTCCGGAAACCTATGGTATTATACATCTTACCCCGGGGAGCGACGGTGACATCTACGGATGTACCCGCACTGATGTGTTCAAACTGGACGTATCAACAGACCGTATTCACTACCTGGATCAACCACCTATCCCCGATTTATACCAGATCGTAGAGGGCGAACCGGGTGTATTTTACCTAGGGGCGAGGGGACATTTACTCGAATATCACTTGAAGGACACGCCACATTTTCGATAGGCGCAACGAGGACGATAATGAGTCAAACTTCCATAGAAGACAGCCGATATAAGCGAATGCCGACGCCGGAAGAACTTCGGGCCATGGAGCGGGATCTTCAGTTTCATCCCGCTGATGCCCTGGGGCCAGCGGCACTAACTCCCGAGCAGGCGGAGCAGTATAACCTCCGCGGCTATGTCAAAGGGATCAGTATTTTCTCTGATGCAGAAAGCTCCGAGATTCGAAAGGGCGTGGACACTCTGATCGCGGCAGCCCTGGCGAAGGGTCAAAGTAGCTACTCCGTCATATCTGCCCATCTGAAATCGGGTCTGGTCCATGACATCATGAATGACCGGAGAATTGTCGCATATATAAACGACATCATCGGAGAAGACGTTGTCGGCTGGGGATCTCACTTTTTCTGCAAGCTGCCACATGATACCAAAACGGTTGCCTGGCATCAGGACGCCAGCTATTGGCCTCTGTCACCGTCGAAAACGGTGACAGCTTGGCTTGCCATCGACGATACCGATACTGAGAATGCCTGTATGCGGTTTATCTCGGGCTCACACACCCAGGGCCACATTGGGTATCGGGCTAGTGACGATGCAGAACAAAATGTGCTGAATCAGACGGTCGACGATGTGACGGGATACGGCGATCCGGTGGACATAGAATTGGAGGCAGGACAGATCTCATTGCACAGCGACCTCTTGTTGCACGGGTCAGAGGCAAATTCTTCAGCCCGGCGTCGATGCGGTCTCACCCTACGATATTGTGCATCATCGGTTCGAGCACAACTGGGATGGAATGCAGAGGGTGTTTGGGTGGCTGGATCCGACCCCACCGGCCATTGGGCTAATAACCCCCGTCCATTGGTGGATAACGTATGAAAAACCTGGTGCTGACATGCATACTTTGCGCCCTGATATCCCCTGTTCAGGCCCAGCTTCTCGGAGACTTCCCGCCCGATGTGCAGGCGGTCATGAGATATATTATTATGAAGGACACCCCCGAACAGTACGGTGACTTCAGAATGAAGCTCCGTCCCAGGGGATATGAGGTCGTGGACATAGACCAGGACGGAACCAATGAGGTCTTTTTCTGGTCAGCCCCTCATTTTCATCAGACGGCACCGGTCCTGATCTATCAGGTTGTAGCCCGGGATTCTGTGATCCGGATTAAGGAGGCGCTGGCCCCGGGACCTTTGGTGGCAGCTTCTGGAAAGCAGGGCGATTCCCACAAGACGGGACACGCCGCAGACACTCGATTTGACACGGCCTCCCGAGGTGACAAAAAAGCCGTGGTCCGAAGCTTCATTCGATTCGGCATGCAGGTCGTAGAGTATCCCAAGTTTTACCATACAGCATCAGCTGGTGACAAGGGCGGATACATTGACATGAAGCACCAAGCCGAATACCTGGATGAATCTTTGGGCAGTTGCAGCACCTTTCAGTTCTCGAATACCGCGGCCATTATTTCCGGCCGGATCGGACTCTCACAGCACAAGTTCTTTGTCGCACTGACCGGCGAAACCATGGATATTTACCGTATACGCGGTATGGACCGATTTGGAATGCTGGACAAAACCATCTGGCGCGTGGATGCTCCAGCAGATTTTAATGGTTTTGTCAAAGGCGTGGACGAGAGTATTCGTTACTGGAATAGCGACAACGAACAAGTCGAGATACAAGTGGATTTCGACGCCATATTCCCCATAAGCGGTAGCGCGGCACTCTCCGGCGAGAGCCAATAGGAAACACAGACAGCACCAGCGGTGAGCAGCACACATACATATTTGAAGTTCCTGAGGATCCTGCATGTCTACACGAGAGTTGAAGTTCCTTGCCACAGATGAAAAAGGCGACGTATCCGCGATTATGGACATTCCGGATGACGCTCACTCCCTACTTGTCTTAGGCCACGGTTCCGGCAGCAACATGCGCCACGCCCTCGTAACGGGACTGAGCAATGCACTCGTCGATGTGGGTGTAGCCACTTTCCGCTATCAGTATCCCTATTCTGATAAGGGGGGAGGTGGCCTCGATGGACGCAAAGTGTTGCTGGCGACTGTCCGTCGCGCCATCGAAACGGCGGCGAGCGAACAGCCGGACCTGCCTCTTTTTGCTGGTGGGCACTCCATGAGCGGCCGTATGACCTCGCTGGCCTTCGCCGAAGCACCTCTGCCTATTCAAGGCATCGTATTCGCAGCATTTCCGTTGAGTGGTGGCAAGGGACCGGCAGAACGTGCCGAGCATTTTTCCGACGTCACCGTTCCGATGCTATTCCTGCAGGGCACCAAAGACAAGTTGGCGGACATAGGCAACATTGAGCTCGTTTGCAATGACCTGGGTGACCAGGCGGATCTCTTCGTTGTGGACACCGCCGATCACGGATTCAAGGTTCTCAAACGGTCCGGAAAGACACGCGAAGAGGTGCTGGTCGACCTGGCGTTGAAAACCGCCTCGTGGACCAAAAGCATCGCAACTTGATCATACGAACGACGAGCTTCGAAGCTAGGCCCCTATCTCCGTAAGTAAACCGAACAGGGCTGGGCCACCTATAACAGTACAATTGCGGCGCGATCTATGAATCGAGCACCCCGTAAATCAGACCTTAAGAGGGGCATAGTGCTACGTTCTGCTACGCCTCTACAGTACATGCCCATGCATCCAGCATTGAGAGTTGAGAAAAGGAAAGACCATGTCGGATCCGCCCTACAGAGGTGTTTTCACCATACCAGTCACCCCTTTCAATGACGATGGATCGCTTGATCTCGAAGGTTTGAAGGAGGTCGTCGAATTCTGTGTTGTGGCGGGCGCCCACGGTATCGTCGGACCGGTAAACGCCGGTGAGTTCAGCGCCCTGTCGGATCAGGAACGGATGCAGGTCGTGGAAACAATTTCCGGTGCCCTGGACGGTAGACTTCCTTACGTGGCGAGCGCCACAGGCGTCAGTGCGGAAGTAGCGGTTCTGTTCGCGCGCCACGCCCTCGATCACGGGGCTGACGCCCTTATCGCTATGCCTCCATACGTGAAGAAAGCACATCTTGACGGCGTACGGAACTACTACGAATCCCTCTGTGCAGCGACTGATCTTCCGGTCTTTATCCAGAATCATCCTATCGGTTTACCCATGTCCCCGGCACTGCTCGCGGAACTGGCCAACAACATACCAAATGTCCTGTACATCAAGGAAGAGATTCCCCCCTTCACGCATTCCGTATCTGCAGACATTGAGGCCTGTGGACAGGATATCGAGGGCATTTTCGGAGGAGCGGCGGGGAAGCATATGCTCGATGAGCTCAACCGCGGTGCCTCAGGTACGATGCCGGCTTGCGAGGTGACCGATGTCCATGTGGCCGTCTGGGATGCCTATGAATCAGGAGACCGGAAAAGAGCACGGGAGATTTTCAACCGACTCTTGCCCCTCATCAATTTCGAGTCCCTGCATCATATCTACCTCTATAAAGAGGTGCTGAAGCGACGGGGTATCATCCGATCAGCCTACGTTCGTGTCTCCGATACGAAGCCGCTCGATATGTTTGATCACGAGGAATTGGACGCCATTCTCGCGGACATAGCAGATCTGTATACTGCATAGCGGGAACCCCGATCCAGTCTCGGCGCGATTTGTACCTACTATCTCCCCTTGTTGCTTGTGTACATAACCAGGGCGCGCCGAGAGAGAATCCATGCCTCCTCTACCCTTAGGCACGAAGACACCGCCACCCTGCAGCTCTACCGCAACCACTCGACCGGATGATCGTGTGCATTCATAAACGAATTAGTACGTTCAGGAAGGCACATATCGTAGTTTGGTCTCGCAAGATGTGACCATTGCGCACACATTCTGAGATGAGTATGCAGCGGTCTCCCCCTGCCGCTCCAGATTCAGGATAATGAACCGGCGGAGCCAACCATTCTATTGAGCAACTGGATTCCGGCATATCAGAATCATCTCCCGGTGGCCATGTGCGGCTCCTGTCCAATCCGTTTTACCCTTTGGCTACCAGCAGATGCTCTATCTCGCTCGGCATGAAATCCTTGCGTTCTACCACTCATCCCTTCACTTTACGCCCCTATTGTCTCGCCTTTGCAGCTGAAACAAACAGACGTCATCCGGAAGGAGATGGGTGTGTCCCAACCCAACATTCTGCTCATAACCAGCGATCAACAACACTATAACACACTGGGCGTCACCAATCCGCGAATCAGCACACCGTCATTGGACAGACTTGCTGGCGAAGGTATGCGATTCGATCGTGCCTATTGTAACAATCCAGTCTGTTCGCCCTCGCGCTCCACACTGATTACAGGCCTCTACCCGTCCTCACACCACTGTTGGACTATCGGATGCAAACTCCCTGAGGACGTACCGACGGTGGGTGATACTTTCCAGGACCATGGCTATGACACCACTCTAATCGGCAAGGCACACTTTCAGCCCTTGGCCTCGCAGCCAGGTAGCGAGTCTATCGAATGCCAGCCGATTCTAAGGGACCTGGATTTCTGGCGGTCATTCCACGGGCCCTGGTACGGATTCAATCATGTAGAAACAGCCCGAATGCATGCGCACGAATCCCATGCCGGCCAACACTACGCTATCTGGCTCGAAGAGCACGGCCTGTCGGACTGGAAAGACTACTTTCAGCAATATCCCCCCTCGAAGGACGACAAATACAACGGGCCCGAGTACGAGAGGGGGATGATGACATGGGATCTGCCCGAGCACCTTCATCATTCGCATTGGATTGCCGATCGCACAGTAGCTAATATCGAGAAGTCGGTACAGAATGATAAACCATTCTTCACCTGGGCGAGTTTCTTCGATCCGCATCCTCCGTATGTAGTTCCGGATCCCTGGGCACACATGTACGATTCGGATGAGATGGTTCCCGGGGTCTTTACGGAAGGTGAATTTGATCAGATGCCTCCGCAATTTGCTAAGACCAGAGAAGCGCACCCTGATTTCTCCATGTACGACGAGGAGGGCGGCAAGGGGCTTCACGGCTTTAATTCCCATCTGCATTCCGATGTCGAACTGCGGAACTCCATAGCCTGTTACTACGGCATGATCAGTCTGATGGACAAAGCCATCGGACGCATCCTTGACCGTCTGGACAGTCTGGGAATCGCGGACAATACGCTGGTGGTCTTCACCACTGATCATGGGCATTTCATCGGACAACACGGACTGATTGCCAAGGGTGCCTTTCACTACGAAGATCTCCTCCGACTGCCCATGATTGCGCGTTACCCCGGTCAGATACCAGCCGGGACCACATCCGATGCCCTGCAAGCACTGATTGACTATCCCTCTACATTTCTCACGGCGGCGGGCATAACACCTCCAGGCCTGATGCAGGGCGTAAACCAGCTCGATGTATGGCGTGGGCAGAAAGCATCGGCGCGTGAACATGTCCTCGTAGAGAATCGCCACAATCCCACTACAGTGCATCTGCGGACGTTGGTAGAAGACCGCTACAAAATGACCGTTTATCGCAATGAGGAATACGGTGAGCTCTTCGATCTTAGCGAGGACCCGGGCGAGGTAAACAACCGATGGAATGATCCTTCCTTCGCCCAGATCAAAGCCGGTATGATGCACCGTTTTCTCCAAGCTGAAATCCAGCGTGAATCCACCCGCATGCCGCGTATCGCCGGGGCATGAGCACCCACTATTCATATCTCCGCAGCGTCTGAACCAGGGAGTCCCAGATCAACCCACTTGCGCATCCTCATCCCCACATT
>JABIQT010000148.1 GCA_018667995.1 Candidatus Latescibacterota bacterium | reverse complement strand
TGCTGTCGGAGAACAGCATCTCAACACGTCCCTCCTCAGCCGCATCCTGGATCGAAGCCAATCCTTCACCACACTCCTTGACTTCATGTTGCGTCATGGCCTGCAGCAGGTCATGGCTACGTTCCATATGCTCGGTCCAGAATCGGCGACGGGCGGCTTCGTCAGGACGGAGTGGGCTTGGATCGTGGGTCATGCTGGGTTCTCCATGATTGAGGTTCGATCAGAGCTGATGCGGTGACGATGGATAAAATCTATGGGTTCGCTACCACAATGCAACAATGTTCTCACGGTGCGAAACTATCGGCGCCTGGCGTGCCTCAAATCTACCTCGCAATTTTGGGTCGGGGTGTGCTGTGGAGCAGTCCGGGCGATCGAATATTCACTATTCTTCTCCCTTGACTATCGTCCCCTGATGTTTAATGTCCATGAACACGGTTACTGAGATAATTGGTGTATTCCAGACTACGGAATGCGCCGAGCACAAACCAAGCACTGAATTCCCCAACCCAGGAGTTCCCAATGCCAGATCTCGCAACCCGTAACTTCGGCCGTACCGGCATGAAACCAAGTGCTCTCGCACTAGGCGCCGCCTTCCTTCATGGCACGGATGAGGCCGTTCAAGGCATTCGTCTCGCCCTCGACCTGGGCATCAACTACCTCGACTCGTATCCGGGACACCACGAGGAACACTGGGGAAAAGCACTTAGTGGGGTACCCAGGGATTCCTATTACCTTCAGGCGAAGGTGGGTACGCACCCCGATCGACGGAAGGACTTCTCAGCCGAAACTACGCGTTGGAGTGTTGAGGGTAGCCTTCGAGCTATGAAGGTAGACTATCTCGACTCGGTGCTGATACACGATCCGGACAGTTATGAGGATCCTACCGGTCCAGGACGCGTACTTGATACATTACTGGAAATGAAGGAAAAGGGACTGGTTCGCAACATCGGATTGGGTACGCGCGACTTGAAATGGCACAAACAACTGATCGAATCGGGGCACGCCGATCTGCTGCTGACGTTCTTGGATTATACCCTCCTCAGCCAGACCGCCGCTGACGAGATCTTTCAGACGGCCCGTTCGTACGATACAGGCATCATCCTTGCCAGCGCTCAGGGGATGGGGCTCCTGACGGGCCCGGAGCCCGATTCTGATAGGGAAAGCGCTATGTATCCCGGAAAACAACCCACTGCGCACCGGATCTGGGCCTGGTGTCAGGAAAACGGCGTCAATATCCGACACCTGGCCGTCCAGTACTGTTTGAAGGCACCAGTTGAGAGCATCGTAATGGTGGGGCCATCCAGTGTGCAGCAGGTTCGCGAGGCCTATGAGGCAGCCACCACAGATCTCCCGGAAGAGGTATGGTTAGCGTTCGAGACGGAATTCGGGATCGAGAGAGGGTATGGAGCCGGATAGCATGTGTGGCCGAGGTGTACCTGCAGCACCAGGCGTCATTGAAAGATGGAAACGAGCCCTGACAGCAGGGCCTCGAAGGCTTTCTTGTTGACGCCAAGGCTACCGTAACCGTGCACTTCATCCTGGGCAAAGTTCGCGCCGGCGCCAAGGCTCCCATAGGAATTAAAGTCGTAGGTTAGAGCAAGGGCGATGATTTCTGCGTCGGAGGCAAAGAGTTTCTCGGTGATTCCAATGGCAATGCCGAAGCGTCGAAAAGAGAAACCGGGCAGCACGAAGTCGTCTCCCGGCACAATCTGGTTGCCGAAGGCCAGTCCGATCTCGAAAACCGCTGGTGAACTGGGATCGAAGGGATTCACCAGGGTCAGATCGGATCTGCTCTTGCGTCCTGCTATGGGGAAGGGCACGTAACGCACGCGGAATATGCCACGCTGCTCCGCCGGGTCCAATGCCGGCATCTGACGCAGGGCGGTTTTATAATTGCGATATAGAATGCGGGCGGACCCATTCTCGTAATTCACTACGAGATCGGATGGCCGCACGCCGGGGCCCGCGTAGAGCGTGTCTGACAAGCTGCGTGACAGATCGGTATACAGCCGCAGCTCAAAATCGGTGCGTAAGGAATCGATCTGCGTCAGCGCCGGAGAATAGTCCCGAAGTGCGGTGGAACGCAGCGTCACCAATGAGTCCAATGTGGCCTTCTCTGATGCATCATTCCGAGCAGATGGCGGCAGCAATTCATCAAATTTCAGATCATATTCCTTCGGCCCGTCCTCCCATGCCCTTCGTAGCCTATCGGTCTGGCTCGATGTCAGTGCGTACTTCTGCTCAAATGCGTAATTGATCGTTTTTATCAATCGGGCAAAATCCTTGTGCACCTTGTCCTTCTTGGTCTCCTCCGCCTGTCGGATGGCGTCGGCCCGTTCCTGATCAATAGCCTTTAGCTCGAACCGCATCTCCACCTCCAGGCGCTGGATAGCCTGTCCGAGTTCGAAGGTGGGAAGCAGCACCTCCCAGTATCGGGCTTCCTCGAGTTTGTCCGCCCGTCGTGTATAAATGCGGCCCCCAACGTAGACGGTAACTTCTACCTCGGTGACGCGGTCCTTCATGGCAAAAACGGGAAAGAACCTGAGCACATTAACTCTATCAATGACCGGCTGACCGTCCAGCGAGTTGCCCACCGCATAGTAGCTAAGGACATTCATATCCGCAGCCTGGGCATTGAGCGCTGTAAACAGGAGAAGCAATAACGCACCGCGTCTGAGAAAGGTCATCACTACCTCTTTATTCCGACGGGAAACGAGATCTGGAGAACGGGACGGGTCTCTTTATTCTGTCGCTCCACACCAAGCAGCACAGCTGGCGAAGCGGCTGATGTGGCCTTCAGTGTGAGGCCTATCGTGGCCGCATTACCCACGTTTGGACCAAACAGGGCAAATCCTGCCACGCCGAAAACAAAATCCCTGTTGGGGCGATAGGAGATTCCGCCACCAATCTGCCAGAGATCGAAATGGCCGGCATTGAAGTCTTTGTCCGCAAAAAGGACAGCAGCCAGTAGATCCAATTGGAGACGATCACCGGCATAGCGCCCCTGGAAGCCAATCAAGGACTGTGCGGGCGTATCAGAATCGGTCGTATCGCTCTGACTCAGCTGACCGTTGGCGTAAACCCCCATCTGAAACGAGGTACCTGACACCCAGGATATATTCAGGCCGCCGCCGAGGGCGCCCCCTTCGTTCTGGGTTACGGCCAATCCCGCATTACCCGATATCAACAGTTTGGAGAATGTCTCCACGCCCTGGGTAATGTCATATTCGGCCCTGTTCAAGGCCTTAACGACCGCCTCACGGGCGAGGGTAGCAGCCTCGTCGGAACGGGCATTGAGTCCATCTATAAAGGCACGAATCGTGCCCTCCGCTTCGTAGGGCCGGTCCCAGTCGAAAATGGGGTCGGCCAATCTGAATTCCTGCTTCAACCGCAACACGATCAATCGGGCTAAAACCGAACCAAGACGTGCATGGAAATCACCATTTCTTGAATCGGAGACAGAGACGGAAACAACACCGGCCTCATCGATCGATACAAGCAGGGAAGCCAGAATCGCCCGCTGCTGCTCGCTCGCACCGATCGGGAGACGACGCATGTGGCCCGTCAACACCACTGCCAGATCATCCTCTACGCGAGCAAGCACGTCGTTGGCGGAAATGCTGGTTTGAAGCGAAAATTGGACGTCGGAGATGGACTGTCCAAGAGGCATTGAAAAACGAAGATTGTACTGCGTTATGCCGTCCTGCTGGGTCGTGACAAGTTCCACCTTTGGGGCCTTGATAGCCGCCAACAATGGTGTACGCATGGCCGACATTTTCTGGAATAGCAGATCTACCTTCGCCCCTGGCTCTACACCAGCCATTTCCTGCTCGATGCTGGCCTGCATCTCTCGAAAAACGAGAGAACGGTCGATCAGCATGTTTGACGTCAGCGCCTGGTGCAGTGACTGCACCGCCTGGCCATGGGCACTCGATATGGGGATCAGAAACAGTACAACCAGAAGAAATCGTGTCTGCACGATGCGTCCTCTTGAGACCTGGGTGGGTTCATTGTCAGAAAGTGGTTCAATTGGAATACTGGCAGTATAGTAGCAATACTATGAGAAATCAACCGCAGTTTTTACCTACCTCCAGGACCCGACCGGTTTGGCGGTTGGCGCCGGATGTAGGTGCCTGGAAGGATTCGTGGAATCCGAGTGGGATAGTTAACCCTTGCATGCCATGAAGTTCAACGGTGTCTTGTAGTTTGTCAGCACCTATGATTCGACGCTGAAAAACTATTTTTCGAGGTTAGTCGCAAGCTAGTGGCTGCACCATTCAGTGAACGTCTAAAGACGGCTGATACCGAAGGACGGCACAAATTCAGTGTCCCTTCCATAAATCAATGGAGACAACCAGCTATGCCATCACTACCGACGGATGGCTTCAGAGCAAGAGCAATTTCTTCACTTCTGTTCACTTTGATGGCAGCCATTTTTGCCGG
>JABIQT010000412.1 GCA_018667995.1 Candidatus Latescibacterota bacterium | reverse complement strand
GACCACTAAAAACAACGCGGAAGACAGCATAACAGAGACACGAGACTACGGCGCTTTGTGGGCACCCCATCTCCTGCACCTCCGTTCCTTCTGCCTTCCGCGGTCGATTTAATAACTACTACATTGCAGACTTAGCTGTTTCCGCCAAAGCGGCGAATGTAGTGGGATCGTTCACTGCTATTTCGGCGAGCGCCTTACGGTCAACTTCGACGTTCGCAATTTTCAGTCCGTGAATCATGGTGCCATAGGTCATACCATTGATTCGAGCGGCAGCATTGATACGCGTGATCCACAGTCTTCGAAAATCACGTTTTCTCTGCCTACGGTCACGATAGGCATAGGCCCACCCCTTATGTACCGCCTCTTCAGCGGTTTTGAATAGCCTATTACGGCGTCCCCAAAATCCGCGTGCTTCCTTTAAGACCTTCTTTCGCCTCGCCTTGGAGGCAACAGCATTCTTAGCGCGTGGCATTACAGTCCTCTCTTCACTTGAAAATCACAGTCACGCCGGACTAATACGGCATCATCCGATTGAGCCTCGGCGTGTCTGACTTGCTAACCATAGCAGATCGTCTCAGCTTGCGTTTTCGATTACCTGATTTACTTGCTTTTAGGTGCGTGGCATGTGAATGACCCCGCTTGAATTTGCCGCTGGCAGTTTTCTTAAATCTCTTAGCTGCCGTCTTCAATGTTCTTATCTTTGGCATTCCCTACTCCTCACAACAAATACTGAAAACTAACCGTAGTTCATAGACGCGTCTACTTCGGCATCAGAACCATGGACATATTACGGCCTTCCATCTTGGCTTTTTGCTCCACTATGCTGCAGTCCTCGAGCAGCTCAAGCATATGCTCCAGCTTCTTCTGTCCCAGCTCCACATGTGCCATTTCACGTCCCCAGAAGCGCACCGAAACCTTGACTTTATTCCCCTGACCGAGAAAGTCCCGAGCCTGATCCGCCCGGTATTCCAAATCATGCTCGCTGATCTTGGGAGTCTTGAACCGGATTTCTTTTAACTGCGTATTATGCTGTTTCTTACGGGACTCTTTGACTTTCTTGCTCTGTTCGTATTTGTATTTGCCATAATCCATAATCCGGCAGACTGGCGGCCGAGAATCGGGCGCTACTTCTACCAAGTCAAGATCGGATTCCTCGGCCAAACGCAGCGCTTCGCTGGTATCTAAAATGCCGGCTTGTTCACCGTGCTGATCGATCACGCGAATCTGCGGAACACGAATTTGAGCATTTACTCTGGCTGGTTTCTTCAGAATGGCTGATCACCTCCTGCATGAACTGCTATGGCTGTATACGCATAACATCATAGATGTGCTATGCACTGGCGGGTGACAGGACCTCACTGACTTCATCTTCAACTTGCCTGATGAAGTCATCAAGCTCCGTGGTGCCCTGATCTCCCGATCCTCTCTGTCTTACGGCAACCTGACTTGCTTCCTCTTCTCTAGCTCCCACGACGAGCATGTACGGTACTTTCTGGACCTCTGCTTCGCGGATCTTGTAACCTATCTTTTCATTACGAGTATCTGCTTCAACGCGAATTCCAGCCTGATCTAGTCTTGCTACTATCTGCGAAATATACTCCGTTTGCTGATCCGTGATACCGATCACAACGACCTGAACGGGCGCCAACCAAATTGGGAAAGCACCGGCACAGTGTTCGATGTATACACCCAAAAACCTCTCAAGACTACCGAGCATCGCCCTGTGTATCATTGCCGGCCTCGCGGAGGTACCGTCCTCCTTAATATACTCAAGTTCAAACTGTTCCGGCAAATTGAAGTCAAGCTGGCATGTTCCGAGTTGCCACGGACGCCGAAGGGCATCGTTGACGAATACATCAACTTTGGGCCCATAGAACGCGCCTTCACCGGGCATCACTTTATATTCTATTTCCAAGGCATCAAGCGCATTCGCAAGTGTTTCCTCCGCTCGATCCCATATTTCATCTGTCCCAGCGCGTTGTTCAGGACGTGTCGACATACATATGTGTACGTCTGTAAACCCAAGCATGGTATAGGTACGGCTGAGCATGTCCATAAATCCACTGATTTCATCCTGAATCTGGTCGGGCCGACAGAATATGTGGGCATCGTCCTGACAGAATGAACGGACACGCATGAGCCCCGCGGTAACTCCGGAACGCTCATATCTGTGTAGTCGGGCAAAATCCGCATATCTTACTGGAAGATCTCTGTAAGAATGATGCCCCGCGTCGAACATAACACAGTGACTTGGGCAGTTCATCGGTTTTGGCGCATACTCACGTTCATCAGCCTCAATCGTGAACATTTCTTCCCAAAAATGGTCGTAATGCCCGGAAATCTTCCAGAGCCCCGCTTCGTAAATCAAAGGCGTTATGACCTCGTCATAACCGTACTTCTTGTATTGATCCCGCACGTAATCTACGAGGATGTTGTATACCGTAGCGCCCTTCGGAAAGAAAAACGGCGAGGCCGGAGCAAAGGGATGGAACATGAACAGGCCAAGCTGTTTTCCTAGCTTTCTATGATCCCTTTTTTCAGCTTCCTCAATACGGCCAAGGTACTCTTTTAGCTGTTTACGATCTGGATAGGAGACTCCATAGATTCGTTGGAGCATCTTATTCTTTTCATCGCCTCGCCAGTACGCACCCGCTACACTCAGCAACTTAAATGACTTAATTTTACCTGTCGCGGACAGGTGTGGTCCCCGGCATAAATCGACAAAGTCGCCCTGTTCATAGAGGCTTATCGTCTCTTCCGGGCCAAGCTCTTCTATCATCTCCAACTTATAGGGTTCATTTAGCTCTTCGAATAGGGCAATCGCCTCGTCGCGAGATACTTCCCGTCTCGCCACAGACAAATTGGCTTTGACCAATTCCGCCATTCGCGATTCTATCTTCTCGAGATCTTCGGTCGTGAATGGCTCGGCCTTTTCAAAGTCGTAATAGAATCCCTCTTCAATGGGCGGTCCTATAGTCAGCTGAATTTCGGGAAAGAGCTCCTGAGTGGCTTGTGCCATCAAATGTGTCGAGCTATGCCAGAACACCTCACGCCCTTCCGCTTGCCGGAAGGTCAGTACCTCAAGTGTCACGTCTTCACTGACAATATGGGACAGATCAACGGGGACACCATTTACTTTTGCAGCTAGAGCCGCATTAGCCAATCCTGGCCCTATCTGCTTGACGGCATCCAACACGGTTGATCCGGATGGAGTTTCGAGTTTTTTCCCATCCGGGAGTGTTACTTGCACCGCGCCCACGTGCCCTCTCCCCTACAGTAACTGGTAGTTAAACGGTTGGTCAATTCAGGATGAAACAATCTCAAGAAAATACAATCGCCAGTTAGTCGTGTCAATAACTTTCTATTCGAAGACACGGGCCGATAGAGCAGGGATCAATCTCACTTCATCGAGAGTGATTG
>JABIQT010000149.1 GCA_018667995.1 Candidatus Latescibacterota bacterium | reverse complement strand
GACTGGCAGGATGGCTGAACCCACGCCTGTAATATATCGTGGCAGTTATTAAGGATGAGTCCCACACGAAACGGTTGACGCTATGGAAATATCCATCACACACGGTCCGGGGAACTCCGCAGCCAGAGTGCAGCTTTCACCGGGTGAAATGTGCACGGCTGAAGGCGGGTCGATGATTGCGATGAGCGGTGATATGTCCATCGAGACCTCCACTCACACCCGCAACGGTGGCGGCGTGATCAAAGCCGCCAAACGTATGCTGTCTGGCGAGTCATTCTTCCTCAATCACTTCACGGCGGGCTCCAAGGGAGGAGAGGTCTGGCTTGCAACCGCTCTTCCAGGAGACATGATGCAGTACATCCTGGACAAAGAGAACCTGATCGTGCAGGGAGGGTCCTATGTAGCCTCCGAGAAAGGGGTTAACATTGACTTGGGATGGCAGGGCTTTAAGTCACTACTCTCGGGCGAGGGCATGTTCTGGATACATCTCACTGGCTCTGGAAATATCGTGCTGAATTCATTCGGCGCCATCTACCCCGTAAATGTGGACGGAGAATACATAGTCGACACCGGTCATATCGTGGCCTTCAATGAGACGCTGGATTTCAAAGTAACAAAAGCCGGTCGGAGCTGGGTCTCGTCATTTCTGGGCGGGGAAGGCCTGGTGTGTAGATTTCATGGCACCGGCACCGTCTGGTGTCAATCGCATAATCCAGGTTCATTCGGACATACACTCGGAGCTATGTTGCGACCTAGATAGGGATATTCATGTCATCTGATACACCTCAAAGTTACAGCCACACTATTGATTGCAGGCCTGATTTCAGTTTCCTGACGGTGCACCTACCACCAAATCACTCGCTGAAGGTGGAGGCATCCGCCATGGCCACCATGGATGTTAATATGCGGATGAAGACAAAGGCCAAGGGGGGCCTTTCACGTCTAGTCACAGGCGAATCCATATTCATCAACGAGTTCACAGCCGAAGGCGCACCGGGAGAGATATCCATCGCCCCAGGGGCTCCAGGGGATATGGCCCATGTATTGTTGAATGGTGACACTGTGTATCTGCAGAACTCAGCATTTGTAGCATCTGGGATGGACGTGCAGGTCGAGAGCAAGTGGCAGGGAATGATGCGGGGGTTCTTCTCAGGTGAAAGTCTTTTTCTCATCCGTTGCTCCGGGACGGGTGATCTCTGGTTCAACACCTATGGAGGCCTTATTGAACTTGACGTATCAGGCGATTATGTGGTCGATACGGGACATATCGTGGCATTCACGGAGGGACTCGACTACAAAGTCAGTAGCATCGGAGGCTACAAATCGCTGTTTCTGTCTGGAGAGGGCCTGGTCTGCCGTTTCAAAGGAGAGGGTAAAGTCTGGATACAAACACGTCAGGTTCCGCCTTTTTCGGCGTGGCTTTATCCATTTAGGCCCTCGGGTAATAACTAATAAGACGGATACTATATGACAGACTACGCACAGATTGTTGAGCTTGCGGATTTCGCAAGTCTGCGCGAATCATTGAAAGGCCGTATCGTCTCCACCTCCGGCGGATTCGATCCCATGCACCCGGGTCATGCGGCCTGTTTGATAGAATCAAAGAAATTGGGAGACCTGCTTGTGGTCATCGTAAATGGTGACGCTTTCCTTCGCTCTAAGAAGGGCAGGCCTTTCATGGATCTGATGACTAGATGCCGGGTAGTGGCGTGCATCCGCGGCGTCGATATTGTGGTCCCATTCGAGATCGAGAACGATGATACGGTCATCGAAGCAATCAAGGTGATTCGTCCGCATATATTCGCTAAGGGTGGGGACAGGACCGACCACACCAACATACGTGAATGGGATATCTGCGCGGCTCAGGACGTCGAGATAGTGACCGGTGTGGGCCCGCAGAAGCTATGGAGTAGTTCTGATTTCCTCGAAGAGTGGGGGGCCTTCTGTATTGAAAGATCCCGCCAGGAACGACCTTAGACCACACACGCTATTGACACATCCACAAAAAAACAGACTTAAAGATACTGGTCCAGGGCGCCCTTCTGTGGATTGAATATTGGCGTGTGAGCCCAGGTGCGTCCCTGGGCCTTCATGACGTCCCTGATAAGTGCTCTATTTCTCAAGCTGGCGAGATTCTCCACTGCCATGGCCTCGGGATCGAACCTATCCAATATATCGTCGCGAAAAGATGCAGCAAGACCCGCGTGCTCTGGTTTTCCTGCCAGATTCTTCCACTCTCCAGAATCCGACTTAAGGTCGAATAACTGAGGCGAGAATCCGTGAATATAGTTGTATTTGTGGTTACCCCGGCGAGCCATGATACAGGGCATTCCTACTGCCTCGTGCGCCTGGGCATATACAGTCCTTCCAGGATCGTCTCCGCTCAACAGTGATATCAAATTGCTTCCGTCATGAGGCAAAAGATCATCGGCTCCGGCCAGGTCGCAAAAGGTAGGCAGCAGATCCAGCAGTGAGGTGGGAGTTTCTACGCACGTTCCCGACTTCCATCGATCTGGAAAACGGACTATCAGTGGTACTCGGCAAGACCATTCATAGAAACACCGTTTCTGTACCATCTCCTTCTCACAAAGAATATCTCCGTGG